>DATIKA010000312.1:0-7408 GCA_035478055.1 Candidatus Limnocylindrales bacterium
CATTCAGTTTCATATTTTACTGTAGCTAACATTCGGTTTCTTCTTCGGCGATCAAAGAGGTGATCACCGGTTTGTATTTGGGATGGTCTTTTATACGGCGATCCCATGCGCGTATAAACATGTAGATCAAAGCCATCAGGCCGAACCCAACCGCTACAGCGACCAGCTCCTGGTTGTTAACGAGACCGACATTATCGGCCAAATTTAACCAGAGCACAATGCCGGACACTAATCCGGCCAGGGGCACAATGTAGAGCATGAAAGAGAGAAATAACACCTGCCGGTCATCTGTTTCAATAAGCACTTTTGCGCCTTGTTTAGCTCCAATCGGGTTTAATGCTTCGACAATCATTCCGCGGTTGGGTGATTGGCTCAATATACCACAGCGGTTACACCCTTCGCAAGACAGGTGCCGTTGCAAGCTGATGGTAGCGCTATCGCCGTTAACTTCAATGATGGTGCCCACCTGTTCCATGTGCAGATTACTCCCCGGTTCGATTATTTTAGATCATCACTGAATAAGTTTATTTTTATAGCATTGATATTAACATACACCTGCATCCGGAACAAGCTGCCTGCGGCATTGCAAGGCGCAACACTTCATATTTTCATGATGAACGCATAAACCAGATAAGTGCTAAAAAGTAAAGGGGCTGCTCCTCACGAGAAGCGACGCCCCCAAACCGTTGTGACTAATCGTTTAAGACTCTTTGCAATGCTCGAACTTGCCGCGCTGTAAACTAGGCGAAAGCCTCGGGAATGTCTTTTAAAACAGCATAACTAAAAACGGGACCGTCTTTGCAGACATACATGCCGCCGGCATTGCAGCGCCCGCATTTACCAAAGCCGCATTTCATCCTGTTTTCCAGAGTTGTGTAGATCTGCTCATCGGCAAATCCCAGTTTTTTCAGGTTTTCTAGAACAAAACGAATCATAATCGGCGGCCCGCAGGTGATGGCGATCGTATTTTCAGGCGATGGGCTTAAATCCATCAACATGGAAGGAACAAAGCCGACGTTGTGGTCCCATCCTTCTTCCTCCACATCGATAGTAAGGTGACATGAGAGATCGTCACGCTTTATCATTGTTTCGAATTCACCTTTAAAACAAAGATCGCCGGAAGTGCGTGCACCATATATCATGGTTAAACCTGCATAATGATCGCGGTTTGCCTTGACGTATTCAACGATCGGCCTAAGCGGCGCCTGCCCGATTCCGCCGCCGATAGTCAGTATCTTTTTACCCCGCCAGGCGTCAACAGGAAAACTGTTGCCATAGGGGCCTCTTACCATCATTTTATCGCCCGTCTCAAGCTGATGCAGAGCCTGAGTTACCTTGCCCATGAGCATAACCGAAAAGCGCAGGAATTTGCCTTCGGTCGGCGAGCAGGATATGGAGATCATGCTCTCCCCCACACCCAGAAGGCCAATCATGGCGCACTGACCCGGGCTGTGGGTCCAGTTTTCGCGTAATTCTTCATCATCAAGAACCACTTTAAAGGTTTTGATGCTGCGCTCACCGCCGGTTTCAAGCCAGGTTTCCGCTACAGTTGCGGTATAGGGGATGTATGGGTTATCGTTGTGTTTCATAGCGCCTCTTTCACCTGCCTCAGGACTTCAATAATATCGATATTAACTGGACAAAGGTTGATACATCGTCCGCATCCAACGCAGGCAATCACATCGAACTTATCAACATAGTAACTGTATTTGTGGTTAATGCGGTTTCGCGTCCGTTCCCGACGGGTGGGTCGCGTATTATGCCCGGAAGTATGTAGGGTATATTCCTTGAACATGCAGGAATCCCACATGCGACAACGGCGCGCTTCGAACCCTTCCGTTTCATCCTGAATATCAAAACAGTGACAGGTGGGACACAGGTAAGTGCAGGTACCGCAGCCTAAACACGAGGCTGAAACACGCTGCCAGAGAGAATCTTCCCATAACCCGGGCAGCCCTTTCGGAATGCCTTCCGTATCTACGCTACGCTTGATTTTTTGCATCGATGCACTGATAACCTGCTCTTTTTGTTTGACCGCATCAGTGCCGGCTTCATCAAGAAACTCTTTTACTGCTGCCAACAGGTCCACACCTTTTGCCGTAACAGGCTCCAGAAGATATTTTTCGCCAAGATCGATCATCAGAAGATCTAACCCTTCGGTCGATGCAGGCCCACCACCCACTGAAGGGCAGAAGCAATTAACACAGGGTTCGTTGCAAGCCAGACCAACTACTGTCGTCAGGGCACGCCGTTTCAGGTAGTATGGGTCGTCAACATCCCACCGGAATAATTTTTCCACGATTTCCATCGCCCGTGCATCGCAGGGACGAACTCCCAACAACAAGATTTCCTCTTCAAGTTGTGGCTGCTCCATTTCTTCCTGCCCCAACTGAAAACGATATAGGGTTTCAGTTTGTGGGAAAACCACCTGTTTGGGTGGTACCCGGGTATTACTAAACTCCAGGGGCAAAGCTGCACCTTCGGCTATCGGGGCAAAACGCATCGCATCACCGTCTGCTTGCGGCACCCACAGCTTCTTGTCGGCCAGTTTCCCGATAAAATCAGGCCACTTTTCTTTGTTCAACAGCATCGCTGACATATCACCCACCTCTACAGTATGAAGTCCTCAGGATCATCAGGCTTGTAACTAGCCTGAAACGGCTCGGCCTCGGGATCTGCCCCGGGTTCGAAACCATATTTATCCCGCACTTCCCGGGCCAGTTTACGGTTTAACCTGCCCAGAGGAATGTTGGCCGGGCAAACTCTTTCACATTCGCCACATTCAATGCAGCGTCCAACCAGGTGAAATGCCCGGGCAATATGGAAGGCTGTATTCTCGGAAAAGTTAACGGCACGATTGACCCAGGTCGGGTTGAGTCGATCAAGAATGCAATCCTGACAATAGCAGAGCGGACAGACATTACGACAGCTGTAACACCGCACACACTTGGAAAACTGGTCTTCCCAGTATGCCCAACGCCCGGCATAGTCTTTTTTCTCCACTTCGGCAACTCCGCTATCTGCTGACGGTTCCCAGGGAATAACCTGTTCGCCAAGCATAATATCGCTGATTACCGGGTTCGGGTAGCGGCAAAGACGGCATTTTTCCGCCAAAACTTCTTCCCGCGCCAGTTTTATCTCTTCTCCGGAACGCACCAACGTAAACCCGCTGCCATTCCATTTAAGCTCTGCCGGTATTTCCGTTTCCGGATATTTTCGCGCCAAGAGAGCCACGTCAACAACCCCAGGACAGGGGCAGCCGATCACAACAACCTGATCGCGGCTGATACCTTTTTCTACCACAAGCTGGGCCACAGCCCTGCTGTCACACCCTTTAACCATCAGCGCAACTTTGCGCGTATCTGCTTCCTGACCACGCGGCACCGGCAATGTTTCCACCAATCTCAGGTAAGTTGCCAGATTGGCAGTACAGAGGGGTGAAAATAACAGCTCTGCGGCACCGGAGGCATCTTCAACAAAACTGGGCGCAATCCGATAGCCAAAAGTACCTTGCTTCCAGCCGATCAGATATTTTACGTCATCACGAGACACAATTTCCGCCGCAGTTTTACGTAATTGATCCA
Organism: Candidatus Limnocylindrales bacterium; assembly: GCA_035478055.1. Classification (GTDB taxonomy): domain Bacteria; phylum Bacillota; class Dethiobacteria; order DTU022; family DTU022; genus DATIKA01. Next base: position 3,585 of record DATIKA010000312.1, read on the forward strand.
TTTCCATCTATTTAGCCCCTCCTCACCAGTCGATCCGCCGACGCCTGAAACCCTCATAGGGCCCGGCTTCGCGAGCATCTTCCACGGTTTTTTCCACCACTTCTTTCCATTTGTGCCCCTCGGAAGCTGAAACCCAGCTCATATGGAAACGCCGTGAATCGACACCGATAAATTCCATAAGTTCTTTTAACATACCAAGGCGGCGCCGCGCATAAAAGTTACCTTCCATGTAGTGACAATCGCCAATATGGCATCCCGAGATCAAAACCCCGTCGGCACCTTGCTGCAATGCATTCATCACAAAAAGTGGGTTAACCCGCCCTGAACACATCACGCGGATAATCTGAATATTGGCCGGGTACTGCATGCGGCTGGTTCCAGCCAAATCAGCTCCGGCATAAGAACACCAGTTACACAGAAATGCCACGATATTCGGTTCGTAATTGTCGCTCATCTCATGACCCCCAATGCCGCTATTTGCGGTAATATCTGGCGATCGCGGAAAGATTTTGGTTGAATCGAATCGGACAGGCAAGCAGGTGAGCAAGATCCGCACCCCTTGCAGAGCGCCTCATTAACCCTGGCTACCTCTACCTGATGACCCATTCTGTTAACAGCAACCAACTCAATTGCGGTATAGGGACAAATACTGACACAAAATCCGCATCCGCGGCAAGTCGATTCATCAACATTGGCAACCTGGGCGCCAATGATCACCTTACCCCGGGCCAGCGGAATCATCGCTGAAGAAGCTGCCCCTTTGGCCTGGGCCACCGTATCAGGAATATCTTTAGGTCCCTGACAGCAACCGGCAAGGAAAACGCCATCCGTCGCGGTGTCCACCGGCCGTAATTTCGGATGTGCTTCCAGGAAGAAGCGATCCGGGGACTGGGAGAGGCGCAGCAGATCCATCATTTTGCGCATATCCGCCCGTGGTTCCAACCCTACGGCCAGAACGACCATATCCACTTCATCTTCCAGAGGTGTTGAAGTCAGGGTATCTTCAACCTTGACGACAAGCTTATTGCCCCGTTTAAAGATTTCAGATGGGTTGCCCCGTATATAGCGTATGTTTTCACGGCGAACCCGGTCGTAAAATTCTTCAAAGCCTTTCCCGAAAGCCCTTACATCGATGTAGTAGACCCTGATATTGGCATCTGGTATTTTATCTCTGAGCAGATGAGCCTGCTTGGCTGTATACATGCAGCACACCCGCGAGCAGTACTCATTACCGATGCTTTTATCGCGTGAGCCAACGCACTTGATAAAGGCAATTTCTTTCGGTATTATTTCCTCTTCACCATTGTTGATCGTCACTTTGCCACCGGTTGGTCCGGATGAAGATACAAGACGCTCCATCTCCATGCCGGTGATGACATTCGGATAGTCAACATAACCGAATTCCGGCTTGCGCGACGCATCGAAGGCATCGAAACCGGTCGCCACAATGACTGCACCTACTCTAAATTCGACGATCTCGTCTTCCTGTTCGAAATTGATGGCGTTGGCCAGGCAAACCTCTTCGCATTTTGGACTTTTACCGCATTTCCCCCTGGTCAGAAAAAGACAGGAGTCAGGGTCAATGGTATACTTGGCCGGCACTGCCTGGGGGAAAGGGAGATATATGGCGGACCTTTTACCCATACCCTGATCAAATTCGCTGGGAAAACGGTTAGCAACCCTGCATGCTGAAGCACAATCGCCGCAACCGGTACACTTTTCAAAATCAACATAACGTGCTTTTTTGCGGACTTTGACATCGAAGTTACCGATGAAACCGCCAATTTCTTCTACCTCAGCATAACTTAAAAGCTCGATGTTCGGATGATTGGCACTATCGACCATTTTTGGGGTCAGGATGCAGGCCGAACAATCAAGGGTGGGGAAAGTCTTGTCAAGCTGGGCCATGCGGCCGCCAACCGAGGGCGTTTTTTCCACCAGATACACCTTGAAGCCGGCATCGGCAATATCAAGAGCAGCCTGAATGCCGGCGATACCCGCACCGATAACCAAAGCCGCAGGTTCGGCATCGACCTCTTTGGCTTCTAACGGTTCAAGCACCCTCACCTTGGCCACCGAAGCCGCCACCAGTTTTTTAGCCTTGGCAGTGGCTTCTTCCTTTTCTTCGTGGACCCAGGAACACTGCTCACGAACGTTGGCCATCTCCAGAAAATACGGGTTTATGCCCGCTTCTTTGATCGCCTTCCTGAAAGTCGGCTCATGCATCCGGGGTGAACAAGAGGCAACAACAACCCGGTTCAACCCCAGTTCTTTGATGTCATTCTTGATCAAGGACTGCCCTGGATCGGAGCACATATACGAATAGGTGCGTGCTACATTCACATTAGGCAGTTTTTTTGCGAATTCAGCGACCGCATCCACATCAACAGTAGCCGAAATATTGATGCCGCAGTGGCAGACATAAACTCCCACTTTCGGTTTTTCCGTCATCTGGTTTTCATCCTCCTGCAAAGATTGGCCCTGAGCTTCAAAAAAATTAACCTTTCAGCTCTTTCAGCTTTTCGGTCAATTTAGGCACAATCTTGAACATATCATCGACAATAGCGTAATCAGCCACAGCAAATATAGGAGCATCCGGATCTTTGTTGATTGCCACTACGGTTTTGGCCCCCTTCATACCAGCAACATGCTGGAACGCACCAGAGATGCCAAGTGCAATGTAGAGCTTCGGCTTTACTGACTTGCCAGATGTGCCCACCTGACGGTCATGAGGAATCCATCCTGCGTCGGTTGCCGCCCTGGATCCGGATACATCAGCCTTGATCACTTTGGCCAGTTCTTCAATAAGAGGCAGGTTTTTATCTTCCTTCAGGCCTCGTCCGACAGAAACCAGAATGTCTGACTGGGTGATATCAACATCGCCCACTTCAGCCTCGATATACTCAACAAATTTACGGTAGGCCAAATCTTCTTTGAGCGGCGATTCAATTGTTTCCACGCTTCCTGCCGCAGCAGGTTCCGCAGCCTCTACTGCACCCTCACGCATCGTTACAAGGTAGGTCGCCGCAGGCTTGAAGACCACTGTTGCGTTTACCTTGCCGGAATAGAGCTGACGCGTTGCTTTAAGCGTGCCACCTTCGAATTTAAGTCCGACTGCTTCAGCTACCAGGGGCAGTTTTTTCTCTACAGCCAGAGCAGGCATAAAATCGACGCCCTGGGCAGTCTGTCCAACCATCACGACAGCTGGCTTCAACTCATCAATTAATACGGAAAGAATTTTTTGATGCTTGTCTGCATTGAAGTTTGTCAGGAGGGGATCGTCAATTACCAACACCTTGGTACCGTATGCAGCAATTTTCCGGGCCATTTCATCCATGCCCGCCCCTAAAAGTAAAACCACGGCTTCGCCACCCATATCTTTCGCCAGACCTGGAGCTATAGCCAGCATTTCAAACGTAATATCTCTGATGACACCCTGGCGGTGTTCCGCCAAAACTAAAATGTTACTCACTATACCAAGCCTCCTTTAATCAGGATTGACGCCAGTTTCTCCGCCTTCTCATCCGGTGCGCCTTCGATAATTTCAGCAGCAGATGTAACTACAGGAATGTACAACTTTTCAATGATAACCTGAGAAGCATCGACACCAACTGTGGCCGCATCTACTCCCAAATCATCTAGATTAACGACTTTTAACTCTTTCTTTTGGGCCTCCCTGATCCCGCGAATCGGGGCATAGCGGGGCTCGTTGATTCCGGTCTGAATAGTGATTACGGCCGGCAGTTCAAGCTCAACAACTTCCAGAAGCCCACCTTCCAACTCACGGTAGGCCCTAACTTTACTATCAATAATTTCCAACTTTT
>DATIKA010000313.1:0-2597 GCA_035478055.1 Candidatus Limnocylindrales bacterium
AGTGGGGACCTTTCGCACCGTCTCATCCCGAATGCCCCCGGTGGATACAGCCCCCGTGGTGCCGAGTTTGATCGACTCCTGGTAGATTATCTGCTAAAAGGGGATGTCGAGAAGATACTTCAATTCGATCAAGGGTTGGTCGGGGAAGCCGGGGAATGCGGTTTGCGATCATTCGTTATTGCTCTGGGTATGTTTGCCGATGAAGAGTTCTCAACAGATGTCATCTCTTATGAAGGTCCTTTCGGCGTTGGTTATCTTGTGGCTTCTTTGCATCCTGTTGGAGGAGGAAAAGCCATTTTAGACCAAAGCAGCCGGGATAGAATTCCGGAAAAGCAGACTGCGCTGAACCCGGCTCGGTTGGCACGTGCTGTGTTGAGCTGCTACCTTGAAGAAGGTTGTGTGCCAAAAACTCCCCATCAACTGTCTCCGGAGTATGAAAGAAGGGCTGGAGTTTTTGTATCCCTGAAAAAAGGGGGTTACCTGCGCGGTTGTATCGGCACAGTGGTACCGGTTAAGGACAATCTGGCTGAAGAAATTGCAGCGAACACAGTTAGCGCTGCCACTAAAGACCCGCGTTTTCCACCGGTTACCCTGGAAGAGCTTGCTGATATAAGTGTTTCGGTCGATATACTCGGATCAATGGAGCGTGTGAAAAAAGAAACGGAATTGGATGCGAAAAAGTACGGCGTTCTGGTTCGCAGCGGGTTGCGCAGCGGGCTGTTGTTGCCCGACTTGGAAGGGGTCAATACGGTTGCCGAACAGCTTGATATCGCCCGCCGCAAAGCAGGCATTGCGTCTGATGAACGGGTTGAACTATACCGTTTTGGCATCACTCGCTACAGTGAGTGTTGAAAAGGACAACAGCAATGCATAGAGCCCGTATGTACGAAAAAGAGAGAGAATTTATCCGCTGTTTCCTTTGTCCTCGTCGCTGTCAGCTCTTGGAGGGGCAGGAAGGCGGCTGTGGAGTACGCGTTGTAACCGGTGGCGAACTGTATACTATCAATTACGGCCTCTGTTCAGCGATCCATCTTGATCCGATTGAGAAGAAGCCATTATACCACTTTAACCCGGGCAGCCAGATTCTATCGTTGGGCACCTACGGATGCAACCTGTTCTGTTCTTTTTGCCAGAACTGGAACCTGGCCAGAGGCAAGCCGGAAGCGGGTGCGGCCAGGTTCAGTCCTGACGATGTTCTGGAGATGCTTGAACGGCAGGGCGGTCCTACGCAGGTGCCGGGGGTAGCCTTTACCTATAATGAACCGACAATCTGGTACGAATTTGTCTGCGATACCACCCGCCTGTTAAAGGAGCATGGTTACTGTAATGTATTAGTTACCAATGGTTATATCAACCATGGTGCTTTACACGATTTACTTCCATACATTGACGCTCTGAATATAGATGTCAAGGGCTTTACCAATTCTTTTTATCAAAAATACTGCAGCGGTATGATCAAACCGGTTATGGAAACAGTGGAAACTTCAGTGGCGAAAAGCCACGTAGAGATTACATGCTTGTTGATACCAACACTGAATGACAGCCCCGATGAAATAGAACGGCTTGCCTGTTGGCTGGCCGGTTTGAGCCTGGACATTCCGCTTCATTTCTCACGCTATTTTCCGCATTACAATCTGGATCTGCCGCCTACGCCTCCGCAAACGCTGCTGCAGGCCAGGGAGATTGCTTTGAAACATTTGCGTTATGTATATCTGGGGAACATCGATCTGCCGGGATCTGCCGATACCCATTGCCCCTATTGTGCTAATTTGTTAATCGCACGCAGCCGCTATCATGTAAGCATACCCGGTTTGGATGGTAGCCTGTGCCGCAGTTGCCGAAACCGGATTAGCCTGGTATTGCCCGGGGGTTGAATGTTGAGTTGCGTTCAGGGCAATATTTTTCAGTTAGAAACTACCATCACAGTAGCTGTCAGTATTCCCGGTGAAGATATGCTTTACAAACATCGGTTAAAGGAATTGGCTTTGTCTAGGGCGAATAAGCACTTATTCAGGGTAACAGGAAATAAGTCTGCTTGTAGCAGAAACTAAATAAAGAGGGTTCAACAAGTGGCCATTTGGGAACGCATTGTCGCAACAGCGCTTCAAGTAGAAGTTGGGTGGCGCGATATATTGGATATTGTTATAATGTCCTATATATTTTACCGTTTCATTTTAATAATTCGCGGCACCCGCGCTGAACAGCTGGTTAAAGGAGTAATTGTTTTGTTACTGGCCATGGTCATCAGTGACCAGGCAGGTCTTGACGCTGTTCACTGGGTTTTGAGACAGACGATGACAGTCGGGTTGATTGCCATACCGATTGTATTTCAACCTGAGTTGCGTCGTGCGCTGGAACGCTTGGGCCGTGGCAAGCTGTTGAATCTCAATTATTGGAATTGGAGTAACCAGGACTTTGATAAAATGATTGATGAATTGACCAAAGCGATTTCGGTTCTAGCCAAGAAGCGAATCGGAGCTCTAATTGTTATAGAGCGCTTAACAGGCTTAAGGGATTGGATTGTAACCGGTGTCCCCGTTGAAGGTATCGTTACGGCTGAACTACTGGTTAATATATTTTTTCCGCGCAGTCCCCTT
>DATIKA010000314.1:0-4039 GCA_035478055.1 Candidatus Limnocylindrales bacterium
AATAAGCGCCGTGTAAGAAGCCTGCCTGATAAGGATTCCCAGGTGAACCGGTTAATCTAACAAAACAATTCTAAAGCATTCTTGAATTTGAGCCGGATAGCTTTCGGCAATTACTCCGCTGTAATAGATTTCGACCTGTCTCCCAACGCTTATCTCCCCGATTGTTATTGCTTCGCCCTGGGCATCGACCAGGGTAGCATCCCGGACATTTACTATTATCCGGTCCGCAGATCTTAACTCCGCAGAGCCCGAAGCAGGTTCAACCAATAAAGAAGATTCGTTAGCTTCCAGCACGGTGGCGATAAAGTTGTTTCCATCACCACTGGTACCGCACCCCGTAAGCACAATTATGAGAAGTATCATGTATATGCCGGCAAACCTGAAGATATTCATCATCCCAGCCCCCTTTTACTGTCAGACAATTGACTGCATATTCCGGTTCCAACCGAACAGTGATTCCGGAAAGAACCGAAAATTAATTCCGCAGAAATTTTTTGTGAAGAAACGTCCGTTCGGAAATGCAGTTATCTTCATCCAATTATTTTTCCGTCCGCCTTTGCTTTTTTCATAAAGGGAACATATATCACCAGCAAGAGCATCACCAGGCTCATAGCATAGAGCACCTCGTTAAATGAAAACATGGCAGCCTGTCCCATCACCTGCTCATACAATACCGGCATGGCCAGTTCAGTTCCCACATTAAACAGAGCATCTTGCACCGCAGGATTGCCACACCTGACCACGTTGGCAAAATATGCCGCGTTGACATCCATCCGCTTCATCAGTAGTGCGATAACCATTGCTACGGATGCGCTGCTGCCCATAACCAGCAGATAGCTGTTGAGGACCGAGGCATTGGCCATATCTTTGTCTTTAATAGTGGTAAAAATGCAGACAGAAACGGGTACGGATAAAAATCCCACGCCAACCCCGATAATTATTCCAATGTTGAGTATGTTGGTCATGCCAGCATACAATGTGAGCTGTGACGCAAGGTACAGTCCGTAAAAACTTATCGGGATGCCGATCAGAAAAGGCCATCTGGGATTTGCTTTGTCCATCAATGCGCCGGCAATCATGGAGGCTATCACCATTGCAACCCCGAATACCGCCTGGTAAAACCCTGCATAGCGAGGAGTAAAATTCATCAGAGCCTGGAGATAAATCATTTTGATCGCCAGGGCTCCGTACAGGCCACCAATGAGCAGCACGTAGGCGATGTTGCCAGTGAAAAAAGCAGAATCTTTTAATAATCGAAGATCCAATACCGTCCGGTCTTTTTTTATAAACGTGCGCATCAGGAACAAGAAAAACGCCACAACGGCGACGATGAACACCACCACAATAAACCGGGATGCAAACCAGTTGTAATGCTGTCCTCTGTCGAGAAACAACTGCAAGCCTCCAGTGCCCAAAGCCAGCAAAGCAAAACCCGCCCAATCCATTTTGGTCCCCTGTGTAGATGGTTTAGAAGCTGGTATCAACAACATGGTGGTTGCCAAAGAAAGTAAGCCCAGTGGCACAGTCATATAAAAAATCCAGCGCCAGCCTAGCTGCTCTACAATCCACGAAGCGATAAATGGTCCCAACGCAGGGGATACCCCTATGGCCAGCATCAAACCGGCCATCATCTTACCCCGTTCCTTTGCCGGAAACGCTTCCAGCAGCAAAGCCATCGAGATGGGAATTACAGGCCCATCTCCCAACCCTTGTAATGCCCTGAATATGATCAGGCTTTCAAAATTCCGGGCACTGCCGCTTAAAAAGGCGCTGATTGTAAATACAGCGATGCCAAGCAACATCACCCGTTTATAGCCCAGTTTCCTGCCCATCCACCCGGCCAAAGGGATCATGATTGCATTGGCTGCCAGATACATAGTGGACAGCCATACCGAGCGGTATATGCTTACGCTTAAATCGCTTGTTATAGTTTCAAGGGCTACAAACACGCTGGTTCCGGACATTTCCACCATCATCGCGGGGATCGCCACTCCCAGCATAATCAGCCACCTATTTGCTTTCACTAACTTCCCTCCGGTTGATAAGCAGAAATCTACAATGTTATTCTCACCCTGGCCAGCATGCCTATTCTCAGCGTAATGTCTCTGTTTATCTCCTCATCAAAAACTATTTTTACCGGTATCCTCTGAGCAACCCGCACCCAGTGTCCCGCGGTGGCATCAGGAGGAAATAGCGCAAAAGCTGCCCCGCTGGCAGGCATGATGCTTTCTACTTTCCCCTGGAAACTTTCTGCAGGAAAGGCATCGATGTATATGTCTACCTCTTGCCCAATATTGATATTTTTGATCTGCTGCTCGTCGAAATTTGCCATTATCCAAAGATCATCCAGATTGACTATGGACATCAAAGGCTGCCCGGGCAATACATACTCCCCCGCCTCTACCATTGTATGTGTCACATACCCTTCAGAAGGTGCAAGGAGTTGGAATTGCTGGTATATTAGACGGGCTTCTTCCAGCAAAAGTTCCAACTCAATCTGCCTGGCTTTGGCCATCTCCAACTCTGTGGCGCGTCCGGGTTGGGCAGCCAAAGCTTCCATAACTAATCTGTGGGATTCGATTGAAGCCTCTATCTTCTTCACAGCCAGCTTCTGTAGATCTGAATCAATCTCCAATAACAGGTCGCCTTCAGAAACGCGCATGCTCTCATGAGCGTGGGCAATGCCCACCCGCCCCGGCACCGTTGAAGCCACCGTGTAGATGCGCCCTTCTACAAAGGCATTGTTGGTGCTTACCCACTGATCCAGGTAATCCAAGTAAAAATATACGCTTGTCCCTACCGCAACCAACGCAATAACAAGGGCAAAAAACAACAATACGCTGGTGAAGCTGATGGTCACCGCGCCTTTTCTTCTCTTGTTCTTCCCGTCTGATTCTGTTCGGGCTACTTCCTGATCCATTACATGGAATAGTTGATCTTCCATACTATTTCCCTCCACTGCTAACTGGTTTTTTGCGTGCCTGTAAAAAATATATCTATATACTCTTTGGCAATTTCCGTTTCGTCAATTTCTGAAAACCCAGATATTTGTAGAAGATACTTTGCTTCATACAGGGCGCTCCACATACCCAGAAACGCTGTGGCACCCGCCCTGGCATTAAATTTCCGGATGAGTCCATCATGCTGCAACCCTTCAAAATAAGCGGCCAGAAGGCTAATCAGGTTATCCACCAACGCCATATAAACTCGCGCCATCAGGTCCGCGTAGCGCTGGCTTTCGCTATACATGATCTGTATCAATTTTTTTTCGGTTCTCAATCCCTCCATGAAGGCGCCGGCAATCATCGCCAGCGCATCCCTATACGCCAGGTCCTTGGCTTTGAAAATTATTTCGCTAAAGCCGGGAGTAGGCAGATAAGCATTTACTACTTCCTCAAAGAGCTTTTCCTTGGTAGGAAAATATCTGAAAAGAGTTACTTCTGTTATCCCAGCTCTACGGGCGATCCCCCGCGTAGTAGCTCCCACATAGCCAAGCTCTGAAAAAAGTTCAAGGCCTGCCTGCAAAATTTGAACGCGCGTAGATTCCATCCGCTTCAGCACACCCTTCTGTGTAGTAAGTAAGCACTTACAACATAAGGCATTGGTTTTAAGTTGTCAACTATATTATTGTTATATTTCCCATGTGCAAATCTGTGACAGCAGCTTACGAAAAAGCCGAAAATAGTGTAACATAAAAAAAGAACCGAGGAGTTATCTGTTTGTCTGCAGTCCTTTTCATAAGCCTCATAAAAGAGTCAGGCAACCTGCTATGAGTATCATTTTCTGGTATGAAGGATTCCCATCGGTGGGCAAGGTCGGCGAGGTTGGAGAAAAAGGATACACCTGACAGGATTGAATAGAAGCAGGAACGGGAGGTTTGTTGATGTCACAATGGTACAAGCTCGCTGCAGATGAGGTGTTGAACTTTATACACAGTGTTGCTAAACTGGACCTTGGGTGTCAAGGGGACGGGGTACTTGACAACTTTTGTGCCTTGAAAAATATCTTTTTGCGATAGATATTTTTGCCCAATGAACTT
>DATIKA010000315.1:0-3552 GCA_035478055.1 Candidatus Limnocylindrales bacterium
AAATTCGTCCACCAGGATGTGGCTAAAACGCTGTTGGTAATATTCTTTCACAGCGGGGTTCTTCTCGAAAAGGTCAAGCCAATATAGCAGCAGATCATCGAAATCGAATGCGTTGCTATCGCGTTTGTTCTGACTATACAGGTCTGCGACTCTGCCTATGACATCGAGGAACTCCAGGCGATAAGGATAATCTTCTTCCATTACTTCTTTGATCGATAAGTTGGAATTACGGGCCTGGCTGATAATGCGACCCAAAAGGCCTCGTTTCAAAATTAGCGTTCGTTCTTCGCTGCCCAGGGGCAAAGTTCCGACAGTTTGTTTGATTACCGCTTTACTATCATCTTCATCGAGGATTGTGAAGTTGCTGCTTCTGCTCACCAAAGAAGCATGACGACGCAAAATTTTGGCACCGATACTGTGAAAAGTTCCCGCCCAGAGGTCTTGCGGCCAAAAGCCTAGAAGTTCTTTGAGGCGTTCTTTCATCTCTTCTGCGGCTTTATTGGTAAAAGTAAGCAGTAATAGTTGATCCGGCTGAAAACCGCTTTTAATAAGGTGGGCAGCGCGGTAAGTTAAAGCCCTGGTTTTGCCGGAGCCGGGACCGGCCAGCCCCAAAAGTGCCGGAGTATCAGCAGTGGCAAAGTCAAACTGAGCCGGATTAAGCTGTTTGTGCATCAGTTTAAACCAGGATGAACCGACTGGATCCAGTATATCTTCTGCTAGATAATTATCTTCCACAGGAGACTCCTTTGCTGGTTAGTATTTACATTTGTTCAGGCTTTGTAATACATAACCTTTTTTCTGTTGCAGACATAAATATATCAGATGTTGGCGGATCTGTCCCTAAAGTTTAGATATAGCGTAAATCTGCCATTTATAGTGCGGTACGGATTGATCGATTCTGTAGGGTGGGTGCCGTTCGCATTGTGAAGGAGCTCAAAATATTTGTCAGTATTATTTGTCAAAATGAATTATAGACACTTGCAAGACAGGTATAGTATAATACCTTAAATAATTTTATGGGTTTGGGAGGAAAGGTATGCAAAGGGTAGAGATATATGACACTACACTGAGAGATGGTTCGCAGCGTGAGGGCGTGTCACTTTCAGTTTCGGACAAGTTAAAAATAGCCAGTAAGCTCGATGATCTTGGCATCAGTTATATTGAGGGGGGATGGCCCGGGTCTAACCCGAAAGATATCGAATTTTTTAAAATGGCTGCAAATATTAATTTTAAAAACGCGCGTCTCTGTGCATTCGGGAGTACTCGTCGGCCTGGTTGTAGCGCAGCAGATGATCCAAATATTCAGTCCCTGGTTGGTGCTGGAACAGCAACGGTTACTCTTTTCGGTAAAAGTTGGGATTTTCATGTTCATGACGCTCTTAAAACCAGCCTGGAAGAAAACCTGGCTATGATCAAAGATAGCGTGTCATACCTGAAGTCGCTTGGACGAGAGGTCATTTATGACGCAGAGCACTTTTTCGATGGTTATAAAAGCAATCCCGAATATGCTCTTGCTACTCTTGAAGCTGCCGTAATGGGCGGTGCCGATGTTATCGTTTTATGTGATACGAACGGCGGCCTGATGCCTTGGGAACTGGTTGCTATTTTGCCGGTGGTAGGTGAAAAGATTTCAATGCCGTTGGGCATACATGTTCACGACGATGCTGGTATGGCCGTGGCAAACTCACTGCTGGCGGTGCGGCACGGGATTGTGCAAATTCACGGTACGATCAATGGCTACGGTGAACGCTGCGGAAATGCCAATCTGTGTACTATTATCCCTAATTTACAGTTGAAAATGGGTCTTGGTATAGTTTCTCCTGAGCAACTGCAAGGTTTAACCAAGCTTTCACGATATATTGCAGAATTGGCCAATATCGTACCTGCTGAGCAGCAGCCTTATGTCGGCTTTAATGCTTTTGCCCATAAGGGCGGTGTGCATGTGGATGCAGTGAGTAAGGTGCCTGCTACTTACGAGCATATTGATCCATGCATGATCGGAAACCAACGCCGTATTCTGGTTTCCGAACTGGCAGGCCGCAGCAGTATCATTCTGAAAGCCAATGAAAATAATATTATCTTGGCCAAGGACCGGCTGGAAACAGCATCCGTCTTGAAGCAGTTGAAAGAGATGGAACACTGCGGTTACCAGTTTGAAGGGGCCGAAGGTTCGTTTGAATTGTTGGTTTTTAAAGCAATGGGGGTTTATAAACCTTTATTTCAACTGGAAGGGTTCCGACTGATTGTTGAAAAAAAAGAAAGCGGCCAGCTTTATTCGGAAGCGACAATTAAGGTGCTGGTTGGAGACCAACAGGTTCATACCGCAGCGGAAGGAAATGGTCCGGTCAATGCCCTTGATAATGCTCTGCGCAAGGCGCTTGAAGGGATTTACCCTGCCTTGAAAAATATCAAACTTATGGATTTCAAAGTAAGAGTTATTGACGGTGTCGATGGAACCGGTGCCAAGGTCAGGGTGCTTATTGAGTCACGTGATGACATGCGGAGTTGGGGCACGGTGGGTGTCTCCTCCAACGTGATCGAGGCGAGTTGGCTGGCGCTGGTGGATAGCCTGGAATACGGCCTGCTATGTCGCAAACTGCCCGAAATGGAAGAAGCAAAAAATTTACTTGAACAATTGAAAACAGGTGAGGTTTTCAATTAGACTTCGGAGGAGATCGCAACAATAGTGAATGAAAACACGATCAAAGACATACTGCTCGAGTTGTCAGAGGCAGTTGGCATTTCAGGAGCTGAAATGGCTGCTATTGAAACGGCTTCCCTTCACTTTAAAAAATATACAGATAGTGTAAAAACTGATCGTTTTGGAAATCTTTTTGCTTACAAATATGGTGAAACCAACCTGGATCAGGATAAAATAACTGTGGCGATGGTCGCCCACATCGACGAGATTGGCGCTATGGTAACCAAGATCGAAGATGAAGGGTTTTTGCGTTTTACAGCTATTGGCGGTATCGATCCCCGTATACTGATTGGCCAGGCAGTGGAAGTGCACGGTCGAAGCAAGATGAAAGGGGTTATCGGGGCTGTTCCTCCGCACCTGCTGACCGATAAAGAGCGCACAAAGGAACTAAAAACAGAGAATCTCTTCATTGATATAGGCTATAAAAAAGAACAGATAACGGAGTTTGTCAGTATCGGTGATTATATTGCTCTGGAACAAGAGCCGCTTTTTTTGGAAGATGGTAAATTGATAACCGGAAAAGCGCTCGACAACCGAGCCGGTGTTGCGGCGTTGATTATGTGCGCCGCCGAGCTAGCTGGCTTACGTCATCAGGTTGATGTTTGTTTTATTGCTTCACTTCAGGAAGAAGTGGGTTTAAGAGGCGCAGTCACCGCAGCTTACGGTCTTAAACCGGACCTGGCCGTAGTGGTAGACGTAACTCATGGTGAAACGCCGGGTATTGGTAACGCGGAGGCATTTAAAATCGGCGGAGGACCGGCACTGGGTTTTGGCCCCAACCTGCATCCGGTTTTAAGCAAGCAGTTGCAGGATGTGGCCAGACAGCACCTGCTGCCTTACCAACGCGAGCC
>DATIKA010000316.1:0-5607 GCA_035478055.1 Candidatus Limnocylindrales bacterium
CGATGCAAACGGCTTTACCCTGGGTTTTTTCGGGCGGAGATTGCGTTACTGGACCTGATATAGCCGTTGCCGCTATCGGTGCCGGCAAACGCGCCGCAGAAGCGATTAATGAATTTTTGCTCACGGGCGCTGTCAAACCCATAGACGATCCCTACACCTGCACCAAGGGCAACTGGCAGGACCTGCCGCCGGAGATTTTCCCGGACGTCCCGAAAGCAGATCGCCGGGAAATACCGGTTATTGAAACTCATTTGAGGAAAACAAATTTCGACGAATCATCCTTAACCTGGGATCAGGAAACTGCTATGGCGGAAGTCGGACGTTGTCTGAAGTGTGGCTGCACTGAACAATATGACTGCACCCTTCGCGACTATGCGAGCGACTATGGCGTTGAGCATGACAAAACACAACCGGCCAGGCCTTTGCCCATTGACGAAAACCATCCCATTATTGCGCGTGACCCCGGCAAGTGCATCTTGTGCGGCCTGTGTTTAAAGGTCTGCCGGGAAATGGAAGGCGTTTCGGCACTGAGTTTCTACGAAACCAATGATGTCCTGACGATTGGTCCCAACGACCATCGGCCGCTGGATCTGACCGTTTGCGTGGCCTGTGGACATTGTGCCATGGTTTGCCCGACCGGTGCGCTCACGCTAAAACCCGCTCTGCCCGACGTGTACCGTGCCTTAAAGGATCCCCAACTGACTGTTGTCGCACAGATCGCACCGGCGGTACGTGCCGTATTCGGTGAACAATACGGCATTGCCGCTGCCGACGTCATGCCGGTTTTGAATGCTTGTCTGAAGAAATTGGGTTTTGATTTTGTTTTTGACACCTGCTGGGCGGCTGATCTGACCATTATGGAGGAAGGAACGGAATTTCTGTCACGCCTGGCCGAAGGGGGCGTACTGCCGCAAATCACTTCCTGCTGTCCGGCCTGGGTCAATTACTGCGAAAAGATGGCCCCGGATATTCTGCCCCATCTGTCTTCCTGCAAATCGCCGCAGCAAATGTTCGGTGCGGTGATGAAACAATATTTTGCCAAACAGCTCAAGGTACGCCCGGAATTACTGTATTTTGTTTCCATTATGCCCTGCAATGCAAAAAAATACGAGGCTATGCGCCCCGAGTTCAAAACAGGTCATATTCAAGATGTGGACAAGGTTCTGACCACATCGGAAGTGATGCTCATGCTGAAAGAAAAAAATATTGATCCACGCTGGATCACACCGTTGAAGGCGGACTCTTTCTTTGGCAAGATTTCCGGTGCGGCAATTATTTTCGGCGCAAGTGGCGGCGTGGCCGAAGCGGCGCTTCGATTGTCAGCCGAACGGGTTGTCGGCAAAAGGATGGACAGCCTTGTCTATGAGGGTGTTCGCGGGCTTCAGGGTGTGAAAGAAGTCTCAGTTACGTTAGGAGACGCTAACGTGCGCCTGGCAGTGGTCAGCGGACTGCAAAACGCCCAGGCGCTGATCGACCGCATGAGAGCCGGCGATGCTCCCTACGATTTGATTGAAGTCATGGCCTGTCCGGGAGGCTGCATCAACGGCTCCGGTAATCCCGCGCCTTTATTGAAAAGTGACAAGGAGCAGCACCTGGATGTCCTGTACCGACTGGATCAGGAATCCCCCATTCGTACCAGCCAGGATAATCCCGCCGTGCAGGCTATTTACACAAACTGGTTGGGACAGCCGGACAGCGAAACATCACATCATGCCTTGCATACGACCTACAAACGTCGTTCCATGCGCATTCAGGACATCAAGGAAGAAGTAGTAAAGCAGGACATGACGGTGGTTAACATCGAAGTGTGTATCGGCACCAGCTGTTACATTAGAGGTTCATGGAAACTACTGGAGGGACTGGCCGCCGAACTAAAGCGACGGGGAGTGGCAGAACATTTCCGCGTCAAGGCGCGCTTCTGCACGGGGCAATGCGAGGGCGGACCCAATGTAGTGCTTGGCAGTAAAATTATTCCTGTGGAGAATCTGGATCAGTTGGACGCTTTTATCGACGCCCATCTGGTTCCATTGTTTCCCGCAGGCGAACTAGCCAAATAGACATGCTTTTCCAGGAACAGTGGCAGGACACGGGGACGTTTCTCTTGTCCTGCCCATTCGGGAAAACTCCGGGACACATTTAAATAATTCATGATATTCGTGTACCCCTGATTTTAAAAAGGGAATGTAAGGAGGGTAGGAAATGTCGAATAATAATGTTGAGCGAATAAAAAAAATGATCGAAGAAAAAAAGAAAGCAGCTTCAAAACAAAGTTCTACTAATGAAAGACCGAATCAGAAAATCGGAAGACAGCAGAACGCTTTTAAAGGTAATAAACGAGGGAGACCGTTAGATAAATAAATAATTAGCTCGAGAGTTTTGTTATAAACTATGACTGAAAGAGGATTGACCGGGTGAATGGGAATAGTCGTGAAAATATAAGACAGGGGACAAAAGTTCGCATCACAAAAAAACAAGATCAGGGATCGGGCATATTAACAGAGGGAGTAGTTTTGAAAAGGCTCACAAACTCCCCTCACCATCCTCACGGGATCAAGGTGATGCTCGAAGGTGGGATAGTGGGCCGGGTAAAAGAAATATTGAATTGAACTAGCTGCGAGGACAACAGTTCTCAGGGAGTTCAATATGATAAGGGATGGGATCTATTCTGACTGCTGCTGTCTATAAAACTAAAAAATTGCTTATCGAAACTTCAAGGTGAAAAGTTCATCGCGTCACATTTCCTTGAATGGCATCGCCAACTCGAACAACTTTCTTCAGAGTTTAAAAAAATATAAACTCCGTATTTATGAAATCTCAGACGACAAGCTATCTTTTAGAAGTATTTCCGGGCATTTGCTTGCCCTCAAAATATAACTTGTGTGAGGCCGGGGAAAGCGCTGGCCCCGGCCCCGCACCATAAACTACTACTGATCTTCGCCCAGCACCATTGTTGCCCGCGGGAAATGCAGTTCTGTAACCAAGTCCTGTATTTCCTGAGATGGTGGTTTGGTCAGCATAGAGACAACGTAGGTAACAATAATATTGGCTGGTACACCAAACACACCGGCGGTGATGGGGATAAAGCCCCAAATACGGAAAGCGTCGGCAGCGGCCGGTGCCGGCCCAACCCACTGAAAGGCACCGGTGGTCACGTTAAAGAAACGGGCCATTAAAATGTAAGCCAGCGTGACAATCAGACCCACAATCATGCCACTCAAAGCCCCCGGAGCATTGGCTCGCCGCCACCAGAGACCAAGAACGACTGCCGGGAAGAAGGTGGCTGCCGCAATGGAGAAGGCCCATGCTACCATCTCCACAATAATTGCTGGCCTGCCCAAGGCGGCCAGGGCCGAGACAGCCGTGACCCCAACGATAATAACCCTGGACCAAAATATAACCTGTGCTTCTGTAGCACCGGGTCGGAGCATCTTTTTGTAAACATCATGCGAAACAGCCGTAGCCAATACCAGAAGCAAGCCAAGACTGGTGGAAATAGCTGCCGCCATACCGCCGGCGCCAATCATGCCGGAGACAGCAGCGGGCATGCCGGCAATCTCCGGCGTGGAGATGACGATCATGTCTGCATGCATCCACAATTCTGCAAACTGGAGGATACCGTCTCCATTATCATCAGTGAAGCGAACCAAATCCAGCCCTTCTGGACCCCAGTCATGCATCCATTGGGGTAATTGCTCAAAACTGGAACCCACGATTTGGTGATAAACTGTGTCACGGACAAAGATAGCCTTCGCCGATGCGGAAATGTACAGGAGGACGATAAAAAAGAGGCACCAGGCCACACTGGTCCGCGATGCGCGTACTGAAGGTACAGTGTAGAAGCGGGTCAGGACATGGGGCAGGCCGATGGTGCCTACCATTAGGCAGAAAATCAACCCCAACATGTTGGGCATACTCATCCTGGCAAACGGCTGGATGATTGGCGTCATACCGTGAGCCGCCTCAAAGGCTAATACCCGGCCCATGGATTCGGTCCAGCTGAGCCAGGGAACTGGGTTACGGGTAAGCATAAAAGAAATACCGAATAACGGAATCAGGAATGCGATAATCAACACCAGGTATTGCGCAACCTGGGTCCAGGTGATGCCGCGCATACCGCCGAAATAGACACAAAACAGGACCACCACCAACGAAATCCAGACGCCGGTCGCATAGCTTAGCCCCAGGAAGCGGCCGGCAATCATACCCACACCCATGAACTGTGGAATGAGATAGACAAAGTTCATGGCCACAGCACACACAACGCCAACCAAGCGGGCGTACCTGCCCCCGTAACGGGCATCCAGAAAGTCAGGAACAGTATAGGCTTTCAGTTTACGGATATAGGGCGCTACCAGGAGCGCGAGCAGCACATAGCCACCGGTCCAGCCAAGAAGAAAGGCAGCACCATCAAAACCCAGTAGATAGATTGTGCCGGCCATACCGATGACGGAGGCGGCACTCATCCAGTTGGAGGCACCTGCCATGCCGTTGAAAAATGACGGCACTGTGCGGCCGGCTACGAAGTAGTCGGCTACTTTGCGCGTGCCAGTCATATACCCCAGTGCCGCGTAAAGCAGAACTGTGCCAAAAAAGAAGACCAAACCGACACCCCTATAGGCAACTATGCCTGCTGTTTCGGCCAAGGTCAGAACGAGCACGGTTAAAAGCATGCCCACAATTAATATAACGGAAAAACGCGTATAACTAAACTCTTTCACTCGCGTTACCTCCAATTTGTAGTAGTATTAATAGCAACCAAAATAACACATTCCCTTTTGATAATCTGCTGCTACTCGACTCTATCTTTCATCCCGGAGTTTTAATTTGTTTGTTTTCGGTTTTCAAAGAACTCGGTGGCTGGGTGGACCATCCTAAGCAGTCACGAAAAAACACAATAATTAATTCGCTTCTAATCTTCGGTAAGTCCGTAATGCGCTTCCATTTTCTCGGTTTTGGCTGCGTAGTAGAATATCATAGCCACATAAACAACCATCACCGTCTGGTGCATCAAAATCATACCCAAACCCGCACCCCCGATGACAATATTGTTCAACACGTTCCCCAGCAAGGCAGTCCCCCAGGTCATAAGTGCCCACACGCCTACCAGAGTGAAGACCAGCCTGCGGTTGGCCTTCATATAAGCCTCAACATTTTCCTTCCTTACCTGTTCCCTTACCTGTTCCATTCTATAAGCCTCCTCGCTTATTGTTCTACATGGAAAAGTTTAAGTTTTCTAATCCCAAGTTTTCATGAGCGTATTGACATCATCTCCTTTACCAATCCTAAATTACTTCGCCAGATATTAAATTAGTTTGAATTGAACGCTACACAGCAACCGCCAACGAACGGTCTCCCCAATCGACCGAGATGTTGTAGCGATCAAATCGTTTTGCAGATTTAACCACCTCCCAGGATTTGAAGTTATAACATTGCCATGAGCTTACTAAACACATCTCAAGAGTGTGCCGAAACGGCTTAAACCAACCAGGTTCCGTACACACGGGTTCATGTCGAAGAACATATTCATTCAAATCTCCATTATGGATAGCGGGCCAACCGGCTAGCTAACAGCTAACACCTCGGAAATGACGTCGTGCTACTTTCTTC
>DATIKA010000317.1:0-5640 GCA_035478055.1 Candidatus Limnocylindrales bacterium
GGTGCAGATACGACGGTGGTTGTTTGTTCTTCTTTTAAATTATTCAATTCGCGCTCACGCATGGAGACGTCAAGACGAGCCCTTTCTATCTGAATGCTTAATTCTTGAACACTTAAGGTTGCAAGCTGGTCTCCAGCAGATACTACCTGCCCCTCGTATAGTAAATATGTTTCGATAGTACCTGTCACGTCAGTTCTAACCGTTTCTTCAAGAGCTGCACTCACAGAACTGTTTCCCGTTACCCATACCTTCAAGTCACCCCGTTCCACAAGAACCAACATCTCGTCAGGCTGTCGGCGAGCCTCGGCATTCCGCCGCACCGTTAAGACAATTCCCGCTCCAAGAAGGACTATAAATACCAAAACAACGGTTATCCAAATCATATTTCTTTTACCAGATTTCATTGTATGTCCCCCAAATATCAGCTTTGTTTGTACAAACCATATCAGCAGATTACGGCAAAATTGTCACCTAATGATGTGAATTTGTGGTGTTATGTCATACCGTTCCCTCTAGTTGCTTAAACCTTATTCAGAGACCGGGCAAACATAACGATAATTTAAGTGCCGCCGCCGAAGTGATTTTGTATAAAACATAAGTTACATAAAATCAAAGGGTTCTCAGGCTGTTTTGACAGCCCAAAAACCCTCAGTTTATCGTGGTGCGCCCGGCAGGATTTGAACCTGCGGCCTCCTGATTCGTAGTCAGTTACTCTATCCGGGCTGAGCTACGGGCGCGTGTGGCGGAGAGAGAGGGATTCGAACCCTCGAAGCAGGCTTATACCCACTTAATCGCTTAGCAGGCGACCGCCTTCGACCACTCGGCCATCTCTCCGTTTTATCGTCTACTGGCGGAGGGGGTGGGATTCGAACCCACGGCCCTTGCGGGTCACCGGTTTTCAAGACCGGCTCCTTAAACCGCTCGGACACCCCTCCCAACAGGGCATTTTGCATGTAACAGTATAGCAAAGCAGCATCTTAATGTCAATGAAAACGGGCATCGTGGAATTTACCATATTTTTGCTGCTCCCGGGTGGTTCACTGCAAACTAATTCTTTCAAGCCCTTTAAAATAGGGCCGGAGAACTTTCGGGATGATTACACTGCCATCTTCTTGCTGAAAGTTTTCCAGGATCGCAGCGACCGTTCGACCGATAGCCACGCCTGAACCGTTCAATGTATGCACATAGCGGGTTTTCTGACCCGGTTCCGGTCTAAAACGAATGCCGGCGCGGCGAGCCTGAAAGTCCGTAAAATTACTGCACGAAGAGATTTCGCGATAAGTATCTGCAGAAGGCAGCCATACCTCAAGGTCATACTTTTTGGCTGCGGCAAAGCCCAGATCACCACTACACATAAGCATCACACGATAAGGCACTTCAAGAAGCTGTAAAACTTTTTCGGCATTGTTAACCAGTTTTTCCAATTCAATATCCGATTCTTCCGGCACAACAAATTTAACCAGTTCCACCTTGTTAAACTGATGTTGGCGAATCAAGCCGCGGGTATCTCGACCGTGTGCCCCAGCCTCTGCCCGAAAGCAGGCGCTGTAGGCAGCATAATAGATGGGCAGCTGTTCGGCTTCCAGGATTTCATCACGATGCAGATTGGTCACCGGTACTTCAGCTGTCGGTATCAGATAGAGATCAGTTCCTTCGACTCTGAAAGCATCCTCAGCAAATTTGGGCAACTGGCCTGTACCGGTCATGCTGATTGCATTAACCAGATAAGGCGGAAGCACTTCGCGGTAACCATGCTCCTCTGTGTGTAAGTCGAGCATAAAACAGAAAAGAGCCCTTTCCAAACGCGCCCCCGCACCATAATAAACAGTAAAACGGCTGCCGCTGATTTTGCTGGCGCGTGGAAAATCAATAATGCCAAGGTCAGCGCCTATATCCCAGTGTGCTTTAGGGATAAATTTGAACTGTGGCCTCAAGCCCCATGTTCGCACTTCCACATTGTCAGACTCATCATGTCCGTGTGGAACCGACGGATCAAGTAAGTTGGGTATGGTCAGCATTATTTTTTCCAGTTCGGTGTCGATGATGCGCAGTTGATGGTCGAGTACTTTAATGCGCTCCGATACCCGGCGCATTTCCTCCCTTTTTCCCTGACTTAGTTCACTGTCAACTCCAACTTTTCCGATTTCTTTAGAAAACAGGTTGCGTGCCTGCTTTAATTCTTCCACTTCCCTGAGCAGTTTGCGACGTTCCCTGTCTTTAGCAAGCAGGCCGTCCAGATCGCCATCTTCACCTTTTAGTTGCATCGCCTGGCGAACCACTTCCGGATTCTCTCGGATTAACTTAAGATCTAGCACGTTAACAACCTCCCCGTAGCAGCGTTGTGCGCTTCCATTGACATCTTCACCCTGGCTACATTTCTTCTGGAGCTGCGATGCCGAGCAGGCTCAGCCCGTTTGACAGAACCTGACGGGCTGCGTTTATTAAGAGCAGTCGTGCACGCTGAAGCTGTGGCTCACTATTTAAAACAGGACAATGATGATAGAAACGGTTGAATTCTCTGGCCAAATCGACCAGGTAGCGGGCCAGGAGCGAAGGACGATAACCATCCGCCGCTGCCATAACTTTTTCCGGCAACTGGGCAATTGTTTTGATCAGCGTTAACTCTTCTTCCTCGATCAGCAATGAAACCGTCTTTTCATCCCATCTCAAATTTTCTGCACTGGTTTTGCGCAAGATGCTGCAAATACGGGCATGAGCATACTGAATATATGCTGCTGTTTCACCGGAAAAATCAAGCACCTTTTCCCAGTCAAATTCAATATTTTTGATGCGATCATTGCTTAAGTCCCCGAAGCGGACAGCGCCTAACCCGATTGCTTCAGCAGCACTCTCCTTATTGGGCAAGGAAGGATTTTTTTCTTCGATAATCTCACGGGCCATTTCGATGGAGCGCTGTAGTACTTCTTCCAAAAGGATAGTCTTGCCGGCGCGAGTTGACATGCGTCCCTCTTTGAAGCGGATCAAACCAAAGGGGATGTGAACGCAATCGGAGGCCCACGTAAAACCCAAAAGTTCGAGCACTTTGAATAGCTGTTTAAAATGAAGCTCCTGTTCTGCGCCAACTACATATAGAGAACGGGCAAAATTAAAGGTCTCATGGCGGTAAATGGCTGCAGCAAGATCACGGGTAATATAGAGTGTGGCGCCGTCTTTCTTACTCAGCATAGCCGGGGGCAGACCAAACTGCTCAAGATCTACAATTAGTGCTCCGTCACTAACGCGAGCTATACCCTTCTCCTGAACCAGGTTTACGACTCCCTCAAGTAACTCATTATAAAAACTTTCGCCGTGAATATACTCAAATTTAATGCCCAGTTGGTCATATACAATAGCATAGTTGTCAAGACTCAACTGCCGAAAGCGAGTCCAGTAGGCTACGGCTTCCTGATCGCCTTCCTCTAATTTCTTGAACCATAAACGTGCTTCATCTTCCAGAGAAGGATCATCTTCAGCGAGCTTGTGAAACTGCACATAAAGACGGTAGAGATAATCCACCGGATCCGATTCTAGATGACTTTCCTCGCCCCAGTGCCTGAAAGCAACGATCAGTTTTCCGAATTGGGTTCCCCAGTCACCAAGGTGGTTTATCCCAATGCAGTTATACCCAAGGGCTTGATAAATTAAGTAAAGGGCATGGCCAATAACAGTAGACCTGATATGACCGACCCCGAACGGCTTGGCAATATTGGGTGACGAATAGTCGATAGTGATGTTGCGACCATTACCCAGGTTGCTTTTGCCATAGGTTTCTTGCAGTTCATATACCTGCCGGAGCACTTCACGCCCAAACGCTTGCGGGGCTATATAGAAATTTAAATATGGTCCGGTCGGAACAACTTTCTCCCAGAATAAACCATTTTTGCTTTCCAGTGTACTGCTTAGGTTTTTTGCAATAACTGACGGTGCCTGTTTCAGCCGTTTCGCAAGAGCATAACAGGGGAAGGCAAGATCACCAAAGGTTGAATCGGTAGGCACTTCCAGCAGTTCAAGAACTGCTGCTGGTTCCAGCGAAACAAGCGGTCCTAATAATAAACTGATTTCTTCTTTAAGCTTAAACATAGATTCTCTCCTTGGCACTTTTGCCCTTATTTTAGCTTATAGAAGTTCAGATGACAAATCATTTTAACTTGTTTTAAAACTTATCACTCAGGATTTATATAGTAGGGTTGACGGAAAAAACGATTCAAGGAGGGGTATCCGGCGGGAGGCAACCACGTTTCATTTTCCAACAATATTTCTACCCGTTGAGGGCGGTGGTTTTCGAAAACAGTCATGAATAAAGCATCCAGCACCAAGGCTGCTCTGAGTCGTTCCTTTTCTCCTCCATCTTCCGGGAAAAGGTTCCGGAACGAGCGGCCCAGGTTGATCTGCACTTGCTCCGGTGTAATGTGAAGATCTATCACCCTTAAATCAGTGGGCACCAGGTGAAGATCACGGGAAAAACGCAATACTGTATCTATGAACATTTCTAAGCTTAAATCGCCAGCAATCAACTCTTCCGCTTCTCGGATCAGAAGATGGTAACGTTCCCCTGAACGAATCGGGATAAAAAGCGGTCTCTCCCAGCGTTGCGGAGAAAGAGGCTGCTCCAGGGAAATACCGTCACCAAAAACTTCGATCGGTTTTCCGGACACGGTTAAATAAATTTCTGCTACTTCGGGAAAAGAGCTCACGGTAAGTAGAAGTGATTGCAATGCGGCAATGCTTTGCGTAGCACCACTCAATTGCGCCAGCTCGGGCGATAAGTCGAGATACAGGCGCCCATTTTCCGGTGTAAAGATAACTTCTACGTCAACAGCTTCAGTAGGGATGGTCCGAAACAAGGCACTGCCCCAAGCTGGTCCACGAATGAGCTCGTCTATAGCTGTTTGTATGGGATTTTCAGTATGAATTACAGAGCGGGTCACCGGTACCAAGTTAGCTGCTTCGTCAGCAAAAAACAACCTGATCCCAGATTCAGCTATCCTTCTTATGGTAGATACAGGGTTATAGATTGGCAAAGCCGGAGCATCATTACCATTTATGCCTGTTACCCCTAACATAGATTCCAGATTAATGAGATCTATATAGCCATCATCACCGCTAACTATAACATAAAGTGGCTGGCCGGAAATAAGCAACCTTTCTACACGCATGGCCACTTCCCAGCTGATTAACTCAACACCGTCTTGATCAAGTAAAATCATCCGTGAAAAATCATCTTTATAGTGACGCCATGAACTGGTTACGATATGCTGCCCGTTACCGGTGAAGGTAAAAATAGATTCGTCCCCGATTCTCCTTTTCCATAACAGATCTTCAGCCATATCGAAGTAGTAAAGGTTTTCTTTCGCACCTTCAGTGTTCCCGTAGACCAGAATACGATTAAAATTTTGAGGGTTAAACATCACTGATTTGATTTCAAAAGGCAGTGGCGTTTCCCAAAGAATATATCCAAGTGAATCGTAAACAGTCAGCCGGTTTCCTTGCACTGCGGCTAAACGAGTGCCTTGCCTGGATACAGCTCCCAGCAAAGCACCTTCAACAGCCCAAATTTCTTCGCCCTCCATATTTACCGCAGCTATCACTGGCTGACCATCATTAAGGTAGGTATAAAATACACTTCCCTGTCCTAAAAAC
>DATIKA010000318.1:0-3796 GCA_035478055.1 Candidatus Limnocylindrales bacterium
TCAACTATGGAAACTGGTGCTATTGCACAATAAAAACTTAAAGGGAGTTGTACCGAAAATGGATAATTTCAAGTTTTACAATCCCACGAAAATAATATTTGGCAAAGGGACAGAAAACCTGGTAGGTAAAGAAACTAAAAATTGTTCAGACAAGGTATTATTGCATTACGGCGGCGGCAGTATCGTGCAAACCGGGCTGTATGACAGGGTGAAGCGTCTTCTCGATGAAGCCGGCGTTGACTTTATAGAGCTTCCAGGGGCTATGCCTAACCCGCGGTTGGGTTTGGTATACCAGGGGATTGATCGGTGCCGCCAACATGAGATTGATTTTGTGCTTGCTGTAGGCGGCGGCAGTGTAATTGACTCAGCTAAAGCCATAGCGGTCGGGGCTTGTTACGATGGTGATGTATGGGATTTTTTCGATAAAAAAGTTTTCCCCCAGAAAGCATTGGCTTTGGGTGTGGTGCTGACTCTTCCGGCCGCGGGAAGCGAGTCGAGCAGCGGTATGGTAATAACCAATGAAGAGGGGTGGTACAAGAGGGCATGTGATACTAATCTGGTTCGCCCAAGATTTGCTATCATGAACCCGGAGCTTACATATACGCTGTCCGGGTATCAGACAGTTTGTGGCTTGTCTGATATGATGGCCCATGTGATGGAAAGGTACTTTACCAATACGACAAATGTTGATTTTACCGACAGATTATGCGAGGCTACTTTGCAAACGATCATTCGTAATGCTCCGTTGGTGCTTGAAAACCCTGAGGATTATGATGCCCGCGCAGAAATCATGTGGGCAGGTGCAGTTGCCCATAACGATCTTTTAGGGACCGGCAGAAAAGGAGACTGGGCATCGCATATGATCGAACATGAACTCAGCGGAATCTATGATGTTCCCCACGGTGCGGGTTTAGCTGTGATCTTTCCAGCGTGGATGAAATACATTTACAAACATGACATAAACAGGTTCGCGCAATTTGCAGTAAGGGTATGGGGTGTAGAGTATTCGTTTGATCACCCTGAAAGGACGGCGCTGGAAGGCATCAACAGGTTGAAGAATTTTTTTGAAAGCATCGGTCTCCCTACCAGCTTGGGAGGTTTGGATATTCCCGAAGACAGGTTAGATGAGATGGCGGCAAAGTGTAAGATGTTTGATCTAAAAAGCGGTACTGTTGGGAATTACGTCAAGCTAAACCAGCAGGACGTGCTGAACATATTAAAACTGGCGATTTAGAGCCATATTAGATACAATGTTTCCAAAAATAATAATCCTTGACAATGTAAAGTGTCATTGGACAAAGTGTGCCTTAATTTCTGTCAGCAGTTCCACAGACAGTTGTATTGTCTGTCGCCATAATTATTCCCGTTTTTATCCCGGTTACATCTGTCATCCAAGTACATAAAACACTTGGCAAGTTGTTGCGGGTCAATTACATCACATACTCTTGCATATGTGTATCGAGACGGAATACCACTGGGTAATTCAAGATATTCACTTTACCATCGCTCGTCTTCTCGCACGTAGAATTGCGTTATCTGCTATTCCGTGAGCGGTTAAATACAGCGGATGAAGGGTAGTCAAGAAAAACGGATATTACATTCCATTTTATGGAATTTATCTGCCAAGATAAATCCCGGTGAACAAGAGATCAATCAATTTATGCTTGTTTGCGAATGTCAATTAAAATGTGATCCACTGGCCAGAAAAAAAATGATCCACTAGCGCCAGGGAAAAAGTGATCCACCTTCCGGTGATGAGATCCCCCCCCGCGGGGCTGCTTAACATATTCTTTTCCTTAACTGTTCACAAATGTCTTGCTCTGTATACTCATAAACACGGCCTTTGTCATCAATGGCGGGGTGTCAGGAGACTATTTGTTTACGAAGAATGAGATGTACTACAATGTGCATCTATCGTATCGCATGACAACATCTCGATCACGAAAGGATGATTTAATATGAAACTGTTTTGTAATTTCAAAGAAGATCCATATGAACAAGTTGTCTTTTTTTGCGATCCGCAAACAAATCTGAAAGCGATCGTTGCGATTCACAATACTAAGTTAGGTCCTGCCCTGGGTGGTACCAGAATGTGGGCTTACGAGACAGAAGAAGAAGCATTAAGAGATGTGCTGCGTTTATCCAAGGCCATGACTTATAAAGCTTCGGTTGCCGGACTGGATCTTGGCGGAGGGAAGGCAGTAATAATTGGCGATCCTTGCAGGGATAAAACAGATAATCTACTCAAAATGTATGGACGATACCTTGAAAGGCTGGGCGGTTATTATATTACGGCGCCTGATGTCGGGACCAATCAGCAAGATATGGATGTTATCGCAACGGAGACAGATTATGTCGCCGGCACAGCCGGGGGAAGTGGTGACCCGGCGCCATTTACTGCCTATGGCACCTGGATGGGAATGAAAGCCGCCGTGAAAGAGGTCTATGGCAAAGATTCTCTTAACGGTCTGACCGTTGCCGTCCAGGGGCTTGGCAGTGTAGGTTATTTCCTGTGCCGCTACCTGCATGATGATGGTGCCCACCTGGTGGTAACAGATCTAAACTATGCTGCGGTTGATCGGGTGAGCCAGGAATTTAAAGCTGAAAGTGTTGGAGTGGAAGAAATATACGCAGTCCGGTGTGATATTTTTGCTCCTAGTGCGCTGGGTGCGGTGATTAACGCAAGGACCATACCGCAGTTGAAATGCGCCATTATTGCCGGCCCGGCGAATAATATTCTGGAAAACGATCGGGATGGAGATGTTTTGCAGCAAAAGGGCATCTGTTATGTACCGGACTATGTTATCAATGCCGGCGGATTGATTAATGTTGCCGATCAGTTTTGCGGCTATAACAAGGAAAGAGTGATGAAAAAAGCCGGTAATATTTACAATACGGTTCTTGAAGTGCTGACTATAGCCAAGAATGAAAATATGCCTACTTACATGGCGGCAGATATGTTGGCTGTTGAACGCATCCGTAAAGCACCGCAAAATGGTTGGAGCAGCAAACGCTAGTTTATTACTATATAAATGGATACTGCAAGGCAGAAATATTTGGGTTAAACAAGAGCTCAGGTTCGGCTAGTAAACCGGAAGGGTTGATAAGATCATGAAATATGATTCATACAGAATTAAATCTTTGGAAAAGGCAATACAGATGTTAGGATTGTTTTCTGCCAGGCAGCCGAACCTTAACCTGAGCGAGCTGAGTGAAGGGTTAGGGGTTCATAAGAGCACGGCCTACCGTCTCGCTGTGACTCTGGCTGAAGGTGGTTTGCTGCGCTGGAACCAACAGAAAGGGACATATTCACTGGGCCTCAAGATCTTGAATTTAGGCTCACTTCTGATCAATAGTTTAGAATTACGTTCGCAAGCACGACCTTATCTTGAAAAATTGGCAAGTGAAATTAACGAAACCGTCCATCTGGCTGTGCTTGATCGAGATGAAGTGGTTTATATCGATAAGCTGGAAGTCAGCCGCGGTATTCGCATATTTTCTGATATAGGCAAGCGGGCTCCGTGTCATTGTACCGCTCTCGGGAAAGCTCTGTTAGCCGATCTCCCCACCGAAACAGTACGATTGATTTTGAAGAAAAAGGGAATGAAATGTTACACTCCAAATACAATCACCAGCATTATAGCCTTTTTAGATCATCTGGAAGAGGTGCGGCTGAATGATTACGCTTTAGATATGGAGGAACACGAACCGCTGATTTACTGTATAGCAGCGCCGATTAGGGATTTTTCACGAAAAACGATTGCCACAATAAGTGTTACTATGATCATGAAGAGTT
>DATIKA010000319.1:0-1817 GCA_035478055.1 Candidatus Limnocylindrales bacterium
TGGCATCGCGCATATACCGTTCCAAAGGGAAATCCCGGATAAACCCATACCCGCCGAGCACCTGGACTGCTTCAACCGTAACTTCCATGGCCACATCTGAGGCATAGAGCTTTGACATAGCCGATTCTTTGGCATAGGGCAAACCCTTGCTTTTCAATACCGCGGCCCGGTAAGTCATCAGGCGGGCGGCGTCAATTTTAGTCGCCATATCGGCCAGTTTAAAGGAAATCGCCTGGAAATTGGCAATGCTCTGGCCGAACTGCTCCCTGCTCTTTGCATATTTTTTTGCCTCAGCATAGGCACCTGCAGCAATTCCCAGGGCCTGCGCCGCGACCCCATTACGACCGCCATCAAGTGTCCCCATCGCGATTTTAAAGCCTTCGCCCTCTTTGCCGAGCAGGTTTTCCTTCGGCACGCGGACATTCTCGAAGATAAGCTCCCCGGTAGCCGAAGAACGGATCCCCAGTTTTTTCTCCTTCTTGCCAAATGTGAATCCGGGCATGCCTTTCTCCAGAATGAAGGCACTGATTCCCCTGGTCTTTTGGCTCTTATCCGTAAAGGCAAAAATAACATAAGTTTCGGCATAGCCGGCATTGCTGATAAACTGTTTGGAGCCGTTAACAACATAGCTATCGCCTTCCAGAACAGCCGTAGTCTGCATAGCTCCGGCATCAGACCCTGCCGACGGCTCGGTCAGGCCAAATGCGCCGAGCTTTTCCCCTTTGGCAAGAGGCACTAGGTACTTTTGCTTTTGTTCTTCCGTTCCGTACTCATAGATAGGCCAACTGCAAAGGGAGGTATGCGTGGACAGTGTGATCCCGACAGAGGCATCCACCTTTGATAGCTCTTCCACGGCAATGATATAGCTTAAGTAATCATCCCCCATCCCGCCGTATGCTTCCGGCCAAGGAATTCCTGTCAGCCCCATACCGGCCATCTTGTAAAAGATATCTAGGGTAAACTCCTCTTTTTCATCTCGCTCGGTAGCGCCGGGCTTGACTTCCTTTTCGACAAAATCTACAACCGTTTTTTTAATCAGTTCTTGCTTCGATGATAATGCAAAATCCATGTCATCTCCTCCTTCAAGGTTTTTTCACTCTTCGGGAAGTTCGGGCAGTATAAATCGCTCAAGATTAGAAAAGTATAACCGATTAAGCCCTCCTCCGCACCCCTGACAATCACCACTACCTGATCGCTTACTGGCGATGGTTTAATTCTTATCCACCTCACGAGTGGCATCCTGGTGATTGGCCTGAGGTTAGTAACTACAAACTCCTGGTGGATCTCCACCACAAAGTTCAGCGCAATGCACGTGGCGCACAGGGGCAAGACAAGAGAAACGTCCCAGTGTCCTTCTAGGACAGTGGTGCCAGGCGGCGGCGCCGGAAGATTTTTTCCACCTCCGCCGCTATAAAGGTCACCGGTGAAAGAAGCAGCACCAGACCCAGTTCGGCCAGCGACAGTGGCTCGGTATTAAAGATAAAATTAAAGAAAGGCAAATAAATCACTGCCAGTTGTAAAATGAAAACTAGCGCGATAGCAGCTATGATCGATTTATTGCTAAAAAGACCAATGTGCCAGATTGAATAATAATCAGAGCGGACAGCAACGGCCACCCCCATCCTGTTTAGAACCAGAAAGGTGAATATCATAGTCTGCCAGGCCAGGTCATTATTGGTAGCATAAACTTGCAAAATGAGCGCGACACCGCCGATGAGCAGGCCAAAGCGGGCAATATACAAGCCACGGCCACCGGCGAAAACACCTTCTTGCGGATTACGTGGTGGCTTGTGCATTACATCCTTTTCCGCCGGTTC
>DATIKA010000320.1:0-7203 GCA_035478055.1 Candidatus Limnocylindrales bacterium
AACAGATTATGGAGATTGCAGCACGAATGGCCGGTTTTTCACTTGGCCAGGCTGATCTGTTGCGCCGCGCTATCGGTAAAAAGAAAAAGGAAATATTGGACGAACAGCAGGAACTTTTTATTGAGGGTTGTTTGGGCAACGGTTATTCCAGAGCAGTTGCCGGGGAGATTTATGATTTAATCCTGAAATTTGCGTCATATGGTTTCAACAAGTCTCATGCGGCTGCCTATGCCCTGATTGCCTACCAGACAGCTTATTTAAAAGCAAACTATCTGGCTGAATATATGGCTGCGCTGATGACCGGCTATTGTGCAAGCAGCGATAAAGTGGCACTCTATATCGCTGATTGCCGACGTAAAGGGATTGAAGTGCTTCCGCCTGATGTTAACGAAAGTGAGACTCACTTTACCGTGGTTAGTAATAACCTTATTCGGTTTGGGCTGGCAGCGGTAAAAAATGTCGGTCTTGGGGCTATTGAAACGATTATTTCGGCGCGGAAAAATAAACCGTTTGTTTCGCTGCGCGACTTTGCAGCCAGAGTTGATTCCAGGCTTTGTAACCGTAAGGTCGTGGAGAGCCTGGTCAAGTGCGGCGCATTTGATTCGCTGGGAGGGCACAGGGCACAATACCTGGCAGGGTTAGATGATGTCCTGTTGCAGGGACAATCGGCGCAGCGTGAGAGAGAAAATGGCCAGATTTCGCTTTTTTCTCTGATGGATAATAGCGTTCAGGAAGATATGCTCAAAGATAATTTACCTGCTCTTGCTGCATTTTCGCATAAAGAAAGACTATCCCTGGAAAAGGAGATGCTTGGGCTTTTTATTTCGGGGCATCCTCTGGAACAGTATCGGGAAATTTTGGATAGAATGCCCAACCTGGTGCGCTGTTCAGAACTGGCCGATATTGGTGACAACCGCCACGTGAAGCTAGGTGGGATCATTGCCGCCGTTCGTAAAATTTATACCAAAAAAAATAAACTGATGGCTTTTGTCAAACTGGAAGATCTTACCGGGACGGTTGAGTTGGTCATATTTCCTGATCTCTGCGAAAAATATGGCGAGTTGTTGGAGGAAGACAACCTGATTGTCGTAAGCGGCAGGACTGACTTTAAAGAAGAGGAAGATATTAAAATAATCGCCGAAACGTTAACCACCATCAACCCGGAGCAGAAATACTATCAGTTAATCATTGGCAAGGAACACGACACCGATATTTTGCGCCACCTCAAAGATGTTTTGATTGCCGAAAATGGTGATATGCCGGTTTGCCTGTATTTTGAACTTGATCATAAAACTTTGATGTTGCAAAAGGAGTACTGGATTCGTGACGACCAGGCTTGCCGCAAACGATTGGAAGATCTTTTAGGGCCCGGCTCGGTCAAGGAGCAGGTACAGAGTGCGGCCGCAGGTTTTTCAGGCTAAACCAGGAAAGTAACTAGTATTGTGTTGAGATGGGGGGTTATATTGATGAGGCGAACGAAGATTGTATGTACCCTGGGGCCCAGCAGCAATTCAGCAGAACAAATTGCGAAATTGATCGATGCGGGGATGGATGTAGCCAGGATCAATTTATCGCATGGCAGTTGGGAAGATCACTGCCGACAATTGGATCTTGTTGGTGAAGTAAGCAGCAAAATGAAGAAAACCGTTGGCTTGCTTATTGATACTCGCGGTCCGAAAGTACGCACGGGGAATTTGCAGGATGGTTCAGTCATCCTGGAAGATGGTCAAAATTTTATCCTGACAACGGCTGCTGTCAGCGGAAATAACAAAAAAGTTTCCGTAACCTATCCTGATTTACACCGCGATCTGATTCCAGGCGGTATTGTATTGATCGATGACGGTTCGATCATACTTAGGGTGCTGGAAATCTCCGGCGAAGAGATATTTTGCCGTGTATTGCATGGTGGCGTTCTGAAAAGTCGCAAGGGTTTAAACATGCCCGGTACCAAGATTAAATTGCCGGCACTCAATGACGCTGACCGCGCAGATATCAAGCTGGTCCTTGAACGGGAGATCAACTTTTTGGCGGTATCGTTTGTTCGTGATGCGGCCGATGTCCTCGAAGTAAGACGCCTGGTCGAAAAGTTACGTGGTAATGTCATGATCATTTCCAAGATCGAGTGCCGGGAAGGTGTCGAGAATTTTGATGCGATTTTGGAAGTATCTGATGGCGTGATGGTTGCCAGGGGTGACCTGG
The DNA here is from genome assembly GCA_035478055.1 of Candidatus Limnocylindrales bacterium. GTDB lineage: Bacteria > Bacillota > Dethiobacteria > DTU022 > DTU022 > DATIKA01. The sequence goes on from DATIKA010000320.1 coordinate 2,200, forward strand.
GCGTGGAGATTCCTCCGGAAGAAGTGCCGCTTTTGCAGAAGCAGTTTATTTACAAGTGCAACCGTGCCGGTAAACCGGTGATCACAGCCACGCAAATGCTCGATAGCATGATTCGTAACCCACGTCCGACCAGAGCTGAAGCCAGTGATGTGGCTAATGCCATTCTGGACGGTACCGATGCCGTGATGCTGTCCGGTGAAACGGCTGTGGGTCGCTTTCCGGTTGAGACGGTGCAAACTATGAGCCGTATCGCGGGACACACTGAAGCAGGCAGGCAATATAAAAAAATACTCGATGAGCTTGGCCTGACGATCAAGAAATCTGTTACCGACGCGATCAGTTACGCTACTTGTCACATCGCCAATGAGCTTTGTGCGGATGCGATCATCACCTCTACTCAGTCCGGGCACACCGCTCGCATGGTATCTAAGTACAAGCCCAGAGCACCGATTGTGGCAGTTTCGGCACGGACGCAAGTTGCGAAACAGCTTACCCTTACCTGGGGCGTACACTCGATACTCAGTCCGCCGGTTAACTCGACGGACGAGATGTTTTCCAACGCGATTCAATCGGCTCTTAAAGACGGTTTGATCAAAGACGGTAATCTGGTTGTGATTACAGCCGGTGTTCCAGTAGGTGTATCCGGTACAACTAACCTGTTGCGCGTGGAAACGGTTGGTGATGTGATTGTGAGGGGAACTGGCGTGGGGAAATCTTCTACATTCGGGGCTGCATTTGTAGCGCATAGTGATAAGGATCTTGAAAAAATGGTTGAAGGGCAGATTCTTGTTGCCCATAATACCGATGTGAACTATTTGCCGGCAATCGAAAAAGCGGCGGCCCTGGTAATTGAAGAGGGGGGACTCACTTCACATGGCGCAATTGTTGCGATTAACCTTGCCAAACCGGCAGTTGTCGGTGTGGCAAAGGCAGTTGACTTGCTCAAGACTGGAGAGATAATCACGGTCGATGCAGTTCGTGGTTTGATTTACAGAGGCAAAGCTAACGTGCTCTAGTTCAAGTTGAAAGGATCATGACAACATGGTTATCGATGAAACTTTAATCAGAGTGCGCTACAAGGATACGGATCAGATGGGTGTGGTTTATCACGCCAATTATCTGGTTTGGTTTGAAATAGGTCGCACCGAGCTGATGCGCCGTCTGGGGATGCTTTACCGCGAGCTTGAAAAAAGCAACCTTTTTTTGCCGGTACTGAAAGCATACTGCGAATATAAAATTCCCGCACGGTATGATGATCAACTGACAGTACTTACACGCATCGAAAGCTTGCAGTCTGTGCGCCTTACTTTCGCCTATGAAATTCGACGAGAAGGCAAGTTGTTGGCCAAAGGGTATACTGAACATGCTTTTATAAACGAGGTTGGACGTCCGGTTGTCCTGCGCAAACTGAGCCCTTTTTTGTGGAACCGCCTTACCAAAGCGCTTGAAGGTCAAGCACTATGAATCGAGGGATAATGAATATGGGTAATAATGAGGAGAAACTCGGCCTGGTCTATCATCCTGACTATCTGATCCACACCCAGAGTCAACATCCGGAACGAAAAGAGCGTTTGGAACATATTGTCGCGGCAATTACGGAAGGCGATTTGCTGAAAAGGGTCGAAATGTTCGAGCCTTTGCCGGCAAAAGTAGAGGAGATTGCCCTGATCCACGACCGAAGGTATATCAGTTCGGTTGAAGAAAGCTGTTTGAATGGCGAGTATTCTTTGGATTTAGATACTTATATTGTTCCCGATTCTTACCGGGTTGCTCTGTTTTCGGCCGGTGGAGCATTAACCGGGTTGAGAAAAATATTTGAGCAATCGCTGCGAAAAGTTTTTGTGCTCAACCGTCCGCCGGGCCATCATGCTGAAAAGAACAGGGCTATGGGTTTTTGTTTGTTTAATAATATTGCGGTGGCTGCTGCTGTGGCCAGGCGGGATTACGGTCTGGAACGGATTGCGATTGTCGATTGGGATGTCCACCACGGCAATGGTACACAGCATTCATTCGAGAACGATAGGGCGGTATTATTCATTTCGCTGCATCAGAGCCCTGCCTTTCCGGGGACCGGAAACACACAGGAAGTTGGCCGGGGTGATGGTGAAGGTTTTACGGTGAATATCCCTTTGCCGGCAGGAAGCGGTGATGCTGAGTACAAGATATTTTTTGAACAGGTTGTTGTGCCGATCCTCGATGCTTATAAACCGGAATTACTGCTGGTTTCGGCGGGGCAGGATGCCTACCGCCATGATCCGCTGGCCGGGATGGCATTAACACATCAGGGTTATTATAATATGGCCTCATCATTGGCCGGAGTGGCGGAGCGTTGGTCCAAAGGTCGTATGCTGCTGTGCCTTGAGGGCGGTTATCATTTGAAGGGTCAGGCCGGAGCGGTGGTGCAGGTTCTGAATGCTTTGGGCAACTGGGGGTTGCCGGTCACCGAAGATACCCCAATATCGATACCGGGAATATTTGCGCTTGAGAGACTGCAGCAGGTAATGGCAATCCAGCGGCGTTACTGGCCACTTTAATAACTGAGTGTCATATGGTAAAGTACCAGGCCGCTGGGCAACTTGGGATAAAAATAAGTTGATTTTTGGGGCATGATTTTACCCTGAAGGGCGCGATCCATGGTATCGGCGACAGGAATGGCATTCAGGATAAAAACGGCATCTGAAATACCGGTGATCACTGACTCTAACGCTTCAGCGGCATCATGGCAATAACTTATGGTATTCTTTCCGGCGATATCATTTTCGTTTTCAAGAAATGGGGTCAGCAACCGATCTTGCAGGAGCGAAACAGAGAGGGTGTTGACGTCCGGAGCGGTTTTAGGTGTGATCAAATACGCCTGCTCATTGTTAATGAACCCGATGATACCAGTTTTCAAACTTCCTTTTTCCAGTTTGGCGGTGTAACCATCCAGATCCAACCCGGAGGGTGCTCCGCAAGCAGTTAAGTTGAAGCTGCTTTTTACAATCTGCATCAGTTTCTCTTTTTGTGATAGGCTTAACCCGGCAAGTAGGCGGTGCGTCGGTAAAATCAATAGGCCAGGGTCGTTAAGGCTGACCAACGTAGCCAGCACATAGCCGCTGCCTGGTACAGATGCTGCGTCTGCACTCTGTGCAAAGTGCAATGCTGTTTCGTAGCGGTGGTGCCCGTCGGCAATCAGCAGAGGCTGCGTTTTCAGGTAAGCGGTTAATGCTTGTTGCAGGGCGGGATCGCTTATTGCCCATATCCTGTGGGCCTGGCCGTTGGCTTCCAAAATGTCGATCAGCGGTTTTGCTTCCGTTACGCCGGCAAAAAAAACGGCTGCACGCTGTTCCGGATCGGGGAACAAGGCCAATATCGGGCTGAAATTAGTCCGGCAGCAGCGCAGCATCGCCAGGCGATCCGCCTTCGGCGCGGCCATGGTAACTTCATGAGGCAAAACGACTTTATTGGTGTAAGGCTCTAATTTAAGGGCAGTGATGATCCCACGGCGCCGAAAATGATTATTGTGGCAGGTGTAGGTTTGTTCATAAAGGTAGTACATATTTTCGTTTTCCGGCTGCAAGATCTCCTCTGAAAGCCAATTCTGAAATGTTTGCGCCGCCCGGCTGTAGCGGTTTTCCGTTTCATTGTCGGTCGGGTAGGTTAGACCGTATTCCAGACGGATGAAATTATAGGGACTTTCCTGGTACAGGCATTCTTGTTCCCGGGGATTGATCACATCGTAAGGCGGCGTGATCACTTTACCAAGATCGCCGACGCGGGGCTGATTGTATCTTATTCCTTTAAAAGGGCGGATTGTTGCCATTATACGGTCTCCTTTGCCGTCAGATGTGAACTGAGCCGGCCAGCGGGCATGTTATGCCCCGAGCAACAATCATTTTATTATAACTAACCGATTATGGCAAGGACCTTGGTCGTGCTTGTCGTTGCTTATCATGTCGCACTAGACAGTAGTTTACCAACATGGTTGCCTTACACAATATGACATCTGCGGATTTCGGCGGATTTTCATTGCCACAAGGCTGTAACTATGCTATACTTCCATGTGGTAATTTATAAAACTCACACTTGTTGAATCCGGTTCCGGTTGGCTCAATGCTTGAGTATCGGAAATGAGACAGGTGGCGGTAAAAACCTGAAGGAGGAACTAGATTGGCCAGAATTAGTATGAAACAATTGTTAGAAGCAGGTGTCCATTTCGGGCATCAAACGCGTCGTTGGAATCCGAAGATGAAAAGCTACATTTTCACAGAACGGAACGGGATTTACATTATCGACCTGCAAAAAACTGTAAGGCTGATGGATTCCGCCTGTAACGTTGTTCGTGACCTGGTAGTGGGCGGAGGCAGCATCATCTTTGTCGGGACCAAGAAACAGGCACAGGAATCGATCCGGTTTGAAGCGGAAAAATGCGGCGCTTACTTTGTAAACCACCGTTGGTTGGGAGGTATGCTGACCAATTTTAAAACCATCCGCAAGCGTATCGATCGCATGGTTCAACTGGAGAAAATGGAAGAGGATGGAACTTTTGATCGGCTGACCAAAAAAGAGGTGCTGAATTTAAAAAATGAGCGGGATAAATTACATAAATTTTTGGGCGGCATCAGGGATATGAAAGCTCTTCCCGATGCTATTTACTTAGTAGATCCGCGCAAAGAGAGGATTGCTGTTGCTGAAGCAAGAAAACTAGGCATTCCGATTATCGCGATTATCGATACCAACTGTAATCCTGATGAAATTGACTATCCAATACCCGGCAATGATGATGCCATCAGGGCAGTTAAGTTAATTACCGGGGTTATAGCTGATTCTGTTTTAGAAGGAAAGCAAATCAGGGAAGCATATTCGCCCTCAGACAAGGAAGAAAAAACAGAAACAGCGGTTCCCTCCGTTAGCGCGACAACCCACCACGAGGAAATACCGGATTTGACGGTGGCAGAAGAAGCGCTTTTATTTGCAGATGACGCAATATCTGATGACGAGCCCACCATATAATAGCTCTGCAGT
>DATIKA010000321.1:0-9996 GCA_035478055.1 Candidatus Limnocylindrales bacterium
GGCGTATCGAGCGTGCACGGGAGTCTGTTGAAAACCTCGGTTCCAAGCTGCGCCGGGAGACGGTTCATGCGTTGCAGCTGAAGGGCATGAAATTGGGTGCCCTTCTGGATCAGTTGGAAAGTTACAGCCCGCTAAAAGTAATGGATCGAGGCTATAGTTTTTGTCAGGATGAAAGCGGGAAAATTATTCGCTCCGTGCGCGACCTGGAATTAGACCGGCTGCTCCAGCTTCGCTTCAAGGATGGACGGGCACGCTGCCGTACAGAATATATCGAGGAGGATTCTACTGGTGTTTGATGAATTGAAGGATCAACCGACGTATGAGGAGGCGGTTAAACGCCTGGAAGAGATAGTGCGCCGCCTGGAAGATGCGGAAATACCCCTGGAGGAATCGCTTTCTTTCTTTCAGGAGGGGATTGCACTGTCCCGCTACTGTCGCGAAAAGCTGGCCGAAATTGAATTCCGTGTTGACTTTCTGCTCAAGGAAGATCAGGTAAAGAGAGGGTTCGGCACAAACAGCAAATTGGCGGAAGACCATGATGAAGGTGACCATGATGAGGATGAAGCATGATCGATTTTGATCGTTACCTGGAGCAGGAGAAAGAAAGGGTCAACCAGGCGCTGGAGCGTTGTTTGCCTGTATCCGGACCGACAATTATTATCGAAGCTATGCGTTACAGCCTTGCAGCAGGCGGCAAGAGACTCAGGCCGATTATAACGCTGGCAACAGCGGAAACTTTGGGAGCCAACAGTGAAGAGGTAATCGAGGTTGCCTGTGCTGTAGAGTTGATTCATACTTACTCGTTAATCCATGACGACTTGCCGGCTATGGACGATAGCGACCTGCGGCGGGGCAAACCATCCTGTCATTGTATGTTCGGTGAAGCAGTAGCTATTTTGGCCGGTGATGCTTTGCTGACGCTTGCCTTCGAGGTGCTGGCGCGTTATGGATTGGAGCCTGGCCGGGAAAGAGCGGCGTTATTGATCAGCGCTGAGTTGGCTCAGGCTGCCGGTGCGGAGGGAATGATCGGGGGGCAGGTGTTCGACCTGCATGCTGAAGGGTCTGTTTTGAGCACAAGTGAACTGGAATTGATGAACGGTATGAAAACCGGTGCCTTGTTCAGAGGCGCTGTCAGAGTGGGAGCCCTTGCGGCAAATGCTTCCCCGGAACAATTACAGATACTTTCCGGGTATGCTGCGTTTCTTGGTCTTGCTTTTCAGATCGTTGACGATTTACTGAATCATGTTGGCACACAGGCTGATTTGGGCAAGCCGGCCGGCTCGGACCAGATTCGCTTCAAAGCAACTTACCCGGCCTTGATTGGTGTGGAAGCATCAAGGAAGCGCGCCGGGGAACTCTGCAATACTGCAATTGAACATTTAGATCGTCTTGACAGACCGGCTGACAGATTGCGCGATCTGGCCAGGCGGCTGGTGTTTCGGACAACATAAATGCATCTTGCGCGAAATTGCCGAACAACGTGCCCTGTAAAGCAATCTCGGCTTCCTAAGATTTCTTGCAGGTGCTGCCCGCCAGGTTGTTGCTTTGCTGATGTACTGAAGAAATGCCGAAATTTATGCTGCAATTCCCTCCGGAAATGTGCGCCAGTGTTATAAAAATGCAATTGCAAAAAACAAAAGTGTAATATATTATTAGGCTGCGGCATTAACTTTTTATAGCATTTTTTCGGTAAATATTTCACAGCTATTGAAGCACCCGCCACCGGGTTTTTTTTAGGAGACAACATAGCTGGAGAGGAACTTCTTTCAGCGGGGTCGAGTTTGGCAGTATGCAAGGCAAAACAGGAAGGCCAGATATTTTGCGAGATTTTCCCTGGTTATTGCAAGTAAACGTTCGAAAGTGAATGTAAAGTCAGAGAAGAGTTTTTTAAAAAAAAGGAGGTTTTATTTTGACAGCAAAAATTATTTCAGGTAACGATGTGGCAGCGGAGATCAGGTTGGAATTAACGCAAAAAGTTGCTGAGTTGAAAAAGAAAGGAATTTTACCGGCATTGGGTGTTGTTCTCGTTGGTGAAGATCCTGCCTCGATTTCTTATGTAACGGCTAAAGCAAAGGGTGCTGAAGAAATTGGCATACTGGAGGAGACGATCCGCCTGCCGGCCGATGTGACCGAAGCTGAAGTGTTGAAGGTTATCGAAAAGTTAAACAATGATCCTAAATTCAGCGGCATCCTTGTTCAGCTTCCCCTGCCGGATCATATCAGTGTGGAAAGAGTGATCGGCTTCATTTCGCCGGATAAAGACGTGGATGGTTTTCATCCGGTTAACCTGGGCAAACTGCTCAGGGGAGAGCCATGCCCGCTTCCCTGCACTCCACACGGCGTGCAGCAGCTTCTGTACCGTTCCGGCAATGATCCCTCCGGCAAGCATGTCGTTATTTGCGGCAGGAGTAACATTGTGGGCAAGCCCCTGGCGGCCATATTGATGCAAAAGGCCAAAGGTGCGAACGCGGTGGTGACGGTAGTTCATACCGGCGCCAAGGACATTGCTTATTATTCGAGGCAAGCTGATATCCTTGTGGCGGCTATGGGCAGGCCTCTGGCGATTACGGCTGACATGGTACGCGAAGGCGCCGTCGTTATTGATGTTGGTGTCAACCGAGTTCCCGATGCTACCAAGAAAAGCGGTTTCCGCCTGGCCGGTGACGTAGACTATGGTCCGGTATCGGAAAAGGCCTCGTTTATCACGCCTGTTCCTGGCGGTGTAGGCCCCATGACAGTCACCATGCTTCTCCAAAATACTGTTGAATCTGCTGTCAGGATCAGCGAACAAAAGTAAGGGTTAAATAGATATTGTCAGGTTTGGCGAATGGTACAGGGGTTTGCGTGATAAAATATCTCCTTGACCTTGTTCCAGTCGATTGTTCAGCCTGGCGGTTATGATTATGGCTATGTTAAAAGTGAAGGAAACCGGAACTTTGTCTTGGTTCTGGTTTCCTTCATTGAATATTCAGCTTCTTTAAATTTCCTCACTCTACCTATATCGCACCATGGCTATAGTACAATATCTTATTGACATAATCTGGCGGTATGAGTATAATATACCTGCAAACATTATGCTAAAATCCAAAAGGAGGCTCCCGCTATGATTATTACTGCTACCGAGTTAAAAACAAATATCGGCAAATACCTTCAATTGGCAGAAGCACAAGACATCATTATTACTAAAAACAACAAACCAATTGTTCGGCTAACGACCCTGAAGGAAAATAAGCTTGAGCTGCTTGACGGTCTTGTCGGTATCGTTGAGGACGATGGTTATACGTTGCTTGACGCTAAAAAGGATCGGTTATCCAGGCAATGAAGATATTGATTGATACAAATCTTATTCTTGATATTGTATTGCACCGCACTGATTTTTTTGACGCCTCTTATAATGTCCTGAAGCTGGTTACCCTTGGCAATGCTGAAGCATTAGTAACCGCCAACACCATCACTGACATTTATTACATCTTGCATCGGTCGAACAAAGATCCAATAAAATCTAAGGATGCGCTCGTTCAATTGCTAAGCATTGTTGGTATCGCTGATGTACTTGCATCCGATGTTATGGCCACACTATCAAGCAAAGTGACCGATTTCGAAGACGCTCTCGCCGGGACAATCGCTAAAAGGATAAAAGCCGATTATATCGTTACCCGTAATACAAAGGATTTTAATGGCTCTCCGGTACCTGCCGTGGACCCGAAAGACTTTCTTATGCAGTCAGGCAGCAGGGAATGATTTTTCTGGTGCCGTTGTTGTCGGGAAGTTTTTCTTATTGGCCTTTTTCTCATCTGCCAACCTGTCAAATTCCCTGATTACAGATACAGAACCCATGATTGAGCGGGCATCATGGATTATTTCTGTTTGTCGCTGATCCTGCCATGAATGTAGCGCAACCAGTTGTTAATTGACAAAGGGTATGCTATGATGTTGGCGTGAGGATATTATAAGTGGTGCAGTATTCTAGTTGGCGTTCCTTTCCGAGAACGGGCCTAAAAATCCGTTAAGGGCATATCGATGAAGTTCCTGGTGGTGGCTGCCGACGCCCAGTTGGGAGCTGCTGCTGGGAGTTAAGAAAGACGGGGCGATCTGCAATGGCATGTGGGCGTTGACCCTGCTTTCGTGGAGACCCAATGACGGTGGCGAATTGTTATGAAACAAAGGGCTACTGCTTGGGTAGGAACCTGTATGCGGTGATAAGCTGTGTGCAGTGTAGCCTGCCTTGAGTGGAATGGGCGGAGGAGGCTCTGCCTATTAAACCTCTTCTGCAAAAGGGGCTAGGAAAGACAAGGCGCCAGAGAGGAAAACTTCTAGACTGCTCTCGCAAGAGAGGCAAGCCAGGGATTAAAGTGTGAGCTAAGTGGTAATTCAGCTCTGCCGATGGTGACACGGCAGGAATGATCTTAAAAGGGAACTGCCTGCACGGTAACGGCAGGTGATCGTTCGGGAAATCCTGCTGGACCTAAGCCGCAAAGTTTACCTGGTTTGTTGCCGCTTATATTTTTTTGTACTGAAGCATTATGATCAAAGTGTGCACGGTGGGTGCTCTACAGCGTTTAATCGCAGGGACATTACGCCGACTTCAATAGTGGCGTGGGAAGACCCTTTTTCTGCGAAGGAATGTCTCCCTCAGAGGTCGCTTCGCTTCGTGGTGAGCGAACTAACCATGTGGCAGCATAATCGCTGACTTTCGCCGTAGTGTCAGTGATTTTTAAGTTAATGTTCTAAACAGAAAGGCCGGGCAGCACAAAGGTGATCAAGTTTGGGTAGCTACAAAAAAAACCGCCGTAGGGTGCGTTGGGTAATTGTTATAACCATGTGGACTTTTGTTCTGGCAACTATCCTAGGGTTCATCGCTCATTACTCCCTGCTTGAAATTCATTCTCTTATTATATCTTTTATGATTTTGCTGTCTGTTATTGCTTTGGGAATATTTTCTGACATTATCGGAACTGCTGTAGCTGCTGCCGATATTGCGCCATTTAACGCCAAAGCAGCACGTAAAGTGCGTGGTGCGCGGCGTGGAGTGTACCTGGTTCAGCATGCTGAAAAAGTAGCAAATTTTTGTAATGATGTTGTCGGTGACATAAGTGGGATTATAAGCGGTATGTTAGCTGCGATCATCGTACTGAGACTTGTCTCGTTAGTACCTTATCCCAGCGCCGAATTCTATGTGGGCATACTACTGACGGCACTGGTTGCTGCCGTGACCGTCGGCGGCAAGGCATGGGGTAAAGCGATCGCCATTCGCCAGTCCACAGAGGTAATTATGATGGTCGGTTTACTGATCACTCAATTGGAAAAGCCTTTTAGCTGGCTTCGTAACAAAAGCAACATATGAGGTGAACATTTTGGGAGATCTGATAAGCACGTTGAATTTGCCGGACGATTTAAAGAGACTTGATCCGGCTCATTTGAAAAAAGTAGCGGCAGAAATCCGGGCTTATATGATTCGGACAGTGGCCAATAACGGCGGGCATCTGGCGGCTAGCCTGGGAGTTGTAGAGTTGACTCTTGCCCTGCACAGCAATTACAGCAGCCCCAAGGATAAAATTATTTGGGATGTCGGTCATCAATGCTACCCCCATAAATTGATAACCGGGCGGTGGAACCAATTCCTGACATTGCGTCAGGATGGTGGTTTATCCGGTTTTCCCAAGCCATCAGAAAGCGAGCACGATCCATTCGCTACAGGCCACAGCAGCACTTCAATTTCGGCAGCACTGGGGCTTGCTCAGGCGCGTGATTTCAAAGGCGAAAATTATAAAGTAATTGCTGTGATCGGAGATGGCGCTCTTACCGGGGGGATGTCTTTCGAGGCGTTGAATCATGCCGGTCATCTCAAGACTGACCTATTGGTTATCTTGAATGACAACAAAATGTCGATCGGTTCCAATGTTGGCGGCATGGCGGCTTATCTTGGACGGATTCGCTCCGACCCGAAATATTCAAGGATGAAAAAAGATTTTGAGCACTTCGCGGGTAAGATTCCCTGGGTAGGCAAAAAAGTGGTCAATTCCGCGGAAAGAATCAAGGGCGGTTTGAAATATGTGATCATGCCGGGGATGATCTTTGAAGAACTTGGGTTTACATATTTTGGTCCGGTGGATGGTCATAATATTGTTGCTTTGAAAAATATTTTGCATCAGGCTGACATGATGAATGGTCCGGTGTTGGTTCATGTGGTTACCGAAAAAGGCAAAGGTTACAGCTATGCAGAGCAGGAGCCGGAAGTGTTCCATGGAATCGGGCCTTTTGATTTGCATAACGGGCGCCCTCTTAAAATAAAGAAGGGGCTTACCTATACGGAAGTATTTGGGCGTACCCTGACCAGCCTTGGTCGGGATAATGACAAAATTGTGGCGATAACTGCAGCGATGACCGCGGGCACCGGGTTGATGAGCTTTGCCCGCGAATTCCCGGAACGGTTTTATGATGTCGGCATTGCCGAACAACATGGAGTTACCCTGGCTGCGGCCCTGGCCGCAGGGGATATGCGTCCGGTAGTGGCTGTCTACAGCACATTTCTGCAGCGGGCATACGATCAGATCCTGCACGATACCTGTATGCAAAACCTGCCTGTAGTTTTTGCAGTGGACAGAGCCGGCATCTCCGGTGAAGACGGAGAAACTCACCAGGGCCTGTTCGACCTATCTTATTTTCGCAGCATGCCCAACATGTCGATTCTGACGCCGGCTAACGAAAATGAGCTGCAGCATATGCTCTATACTGCTTTGGACTATACGGCGGGTCCTGTAGCTATACGTTATCCCCGGGATAAGGGTGAAGGAGTCGAACTTGACGATGAACCGTATTTGCTGCCGTGGGGTAAAGGAGAGCTGTTGAAGCAGGGTGAAGATCTGCTGATTATTGCCGCAGGGACAGTTGTCAATGCTGCCATGTCAGCTGCAGAAAAACTAAACTTGCAGGGAATAGACGCAGCAGTTATAAATGCCCGCTTTGTAAAACCTCTGGATGAGGAGTTGATCATCACGTGGGCCCAAAAATGTCGCCGTGTGATCACGATTGAAGAGAATGTGCTTGCCGGGGGGTTCGGCAGCGGTGTAATGGAGCTTTTTGCAAAAAATAATCTTTGCCTGCCCATCAAACAATTGGGTGTTGACGACCAGTTTGTTGAGCAAGGGGAAAGATCAAAGGTTCTGTCACGTTACAAACTGGATACTGCAGGCATTTACAATGCGGCGCTTACCTTTGCGGAAGTAAAGGCCGCAAAAGGTTCTTCTTGAGCAAGACGCGGCGCCTGGAGAGGCTGGATCATCTTTTGATGGAGCTCAGGCCCGATCTGAGCCGCAGCCGGATTCAGGCCGAGATTATGGCGGGGAAAGTTCAGGTTAACGGGCTGGTGTGCGATAAACCGGGGACTCTTATCCCACGGGATGCGGCAATCAGGCTGATTGCTCCGGAGAACCCCTATGTCAGTCGTGGAGGGCTAAAGCTGGAAGGCGCGCTAAGCGAACTGGTGGTTGATGTGCAAGGCATGATTATCCTTGATGTTGGAGCTTCTGCAGGCGGTTTTACTGATTGTTTACTTAACAAAGGGGCCAAGCTGGTTTTTGCGCTGGATGTGGGTTATGGTCAACTGCACTGGCGTTTGCGTCAGCATCCCCGGGTAGTGGTGATGGAACGCTTCAACGTTCGTCAGCTGACAACACAAGATCTTCCCGAAACGCCGGATCTGTCTGTGATTGATGTTTCGTTTATCTCGCTTACTTTGGTTTTGCCCGTTTTACACAGGATGAAGATAGCAAAAATAATTGCGCTGATCAAGCCGCAGTTTGAAGTAGGGCGCACCGAAGCCAGTAAAGGCGAAGGGGTTGTTCGCGACCCGGCTGCACACCGCAGGGTGCTGACCGACCTCATTGGTTTCGCCTGTCGTACCGGGTATTGCTGTAGTGGTATTGCATTTTCCAGGTGGCCCGGACCACAGGGTAATATCGAATACTTCCTCTATGCCTCTGCCGGGGAGCAAGAGTGCACTTGCCCTCCGGATCTTGCAGTGAAGATTGATCATGTGGTCGCTGATGCTCACCACGCACTTTTATAAACGAAGTCATAAGATCTTGGAGAAGGAACTTTTATCAGATATGAAGAATTAAAGAGATCATTCTTTACTGAAGGAGTTCTTGAATGAAAGATATCGGGTTGGTTCCAAACTGGCATAAAAAAAATACGGCGATCGTTGTAGACAAGATTCGCCATTTTTTTGAACAGCGTAATATAAAAATTAAGATTGCCGACAGAACCAAGACCGATTTTTATAGTGATGTTTCGCTGGCGGAACAGCTTAGTTCATGGCATGGCCGACTGGAACTGATTATTGTGGTCGGGGGAGATGGCACCATTTTGCGGGTGGCGCGTGATCTGGCCTGCTGGAATGTCCCCGTTCTCGGCATCAATCTCGGGCAAAAAGGTTTTTTAGCTGAAATTGAAGTGGAACAGACCGAGCGCTACCTTCAGTATATCGCTACCAAGCAGTACAGCTTTAGGGAGCGGATGATGTTAGAAGCGCGCCTGCTGCGCGGCGATGAAGAATTGGGCCGTTATTGCGCTTTGAATGATATAGTCGTGGCCCGGGGACCTTTTTCCCGCATCATAAAAATAGATGCCGATGTCAATAACGACTTTATGGAGAGCTACTCCGGTGATGGCGTGATTATCGCCACACCGACTGGTTCAACCGGCTATTCGCTCTCCGCCGGCGGTCCTATTGTCAATCCCACCATGGAGCTATTTGTCGTCACGCCGATTTGCCCGCACAGTCTTTACAATCGCTCGGTTATTCTGAATGGTTCCGATACGATGAAGCTGCATGTTGATTCGCGACAGGTTCAGGTGGTGCTGACCGTTGACGGCCAGGTCCGTTTTGCCCTGGAAGACAAAGATCAGATCATTGTAACCCGGGCCGATCAGAAAGTCAGGTTGGTATGTTTCCACGATAATTCTTTCTACAGATTACTGCACCAGAAGCTGAAGGGTTAGAGTTTTTTAGGGGGCGCAAGATTGCTGATCGAGTTGAGAGTAGCCGATTTCGCTTTGATTGATGAGCTGAAGTTTTCTTTTGAGCCTGGATTGAACGTATTAAGCGGTGAAACCGGCGCCGGAAAATCGATCGTGATTGGCGCTATCAATCTGCTTCTCGGAGAACGCGCCGCAATCGAGCAAATCCGTCAAGGTCAGGAGAGAGCGCTTATCGAGGGCATCTTCAGCAGTGATGCCGTTTTGCAAAGTGAAATCGATCATCTCCTGGAAAGTGCCGGTATTGAAACGGGAGATGAGCTGATCGTGGCCCGGGAGGTCTTTCGCAACGGCCGTAGCATTGCCAGGGTGAACGGGCGCACAGTGCCGCTTTCGTTTCTCAAGGAAATGGGGCAGCTGTTAGTTGATCTGCATGGACAACACCAACACCAATCGCTTTTACGCCCGGAAAAGCACCTGGATCTGCTTGATGCATCCGGCGGCGAACAAATTGCCAATGCACGCAACCGGTTAGCTGATCTTTTCAAACGGCGCCAGGATCTGATGCGAGAGCTATCGGAACTGGGCGATGATAGCGCCGAGCGAGAAAGGCGTCTCGATATTTATACATTTCAGGTTAAGGAAATAGGGGATGCGAAGCTTAAACCCGGTGAGGACGCAGAGCTTGCCAGGCGCGAGAAGGTTCTTGCGCACGCCGAAAAAATATGCAGCATCGCCTCCCTGGTCTATATGAATATATATACCGGAACTGAAGATGGTTCAGTTGAAGCACTGATCGATCGCATCCATAAAACACGCAGTTTGCTGGCAGATGCGGCTCGCATTGATCAAGCGCTGACCCCTTTGGTGGATTTGCTCGGAAATACTGCGACCAACCTGGAAGAAGTGTCGCATGAACTGCGTCAGTATCAGTCTGAACTGGAGTTTGACCCCGTGGAGCTGGTTATCATACAGGAACGTTTAAACCTGATTAACGCGCTGAAGCGTAAATATGGT
>DATIKA010000322.1:0-5689 GCA_035478055.1 Candidatus Limnocylindrales bacterium
GTCTCCGCCAGAAAAATTATTCAAACCACACAGCCCCCCTGGAAACAGGGGGGCTGTGTGGTTTGGAGAAGTATTGCATTAAAAGAGCATGGTTCACGTTGCCCGAGGCTTTAACACCGCGATATCAAAAAACACGAATTGCGTATGGATATTGTAAAAAAATGCAATTGACAGAAATTGAGTTTTGCGATTATAATCGGGTATCGGTGATTGCATCGGTTGATTCACTGAGGAAGCGGATAACCTGCTGTGGTTTAAAGGCTTATCGCAAAAAAAATCCAACATGTTGAGGGTGGTGATTAAACCGGTAATTCATGAATGTTGGCTTGTGGTATTGGTGTTTTGTTTTGTTCACGCTTTACAAGCATTTTTGTGGTACGGGTTTTAACGGCAAATATTAAAAAGGGGGTTCTTGAATTGAAAAGTAAGTTGTTGATTTTTACGCTTGCTACTCTTATGGCAGTATCTCTTCTTGCAGGCTGCCCGGCGGCGCCACCGGCCGAAGTAGAATTGACAACCCACAGAATAGTGGGGTTACTGCCGCTTACCGGCGCTCTTGGTACTTTCGGTGAAAACAGCTCGGAAGTAGCGAAGCTTGCGACAGCAGATGTGAACGAATGGTTGGCAGCAGAGGGGAGAGATTGGCGGTTGGAACTGATAATTGATGACTGCCAAACCGACCCTGCGGTAGGATTACGCAAAGTGCAAAGCTGGTTCGGCGACGGAATTACAATGTTTGCCGGCCCGCAATCAAGCGGCGTTGCCCGCGAAGTTCTTGCTTTCGCCAATGCTAACAATATTCTCTTTATTTCTCCATCTTCCACCGCGCCCGCGCTGGCAATAGAAGGCGACTGGCTATACCGGTTTTGCCCCTCCGACGGTTTGCAGGGGCCGGCTATTGCCGGAGCATTCGAAGCAGCCGGCATAACGAATGTGATCTTTGCCTGGCGTGGTGACACCTGGGGTGACGGGCTGCAAAAGGCGACAGCTGATGCGGCCACAGGCCTGGGTATGACTGTTTACCCCGAATTGATCAGGTATGACCCAGGACTGGAGGATTTCACCGTTCAGGCAGCGACACTGGATGGCTATGTCACTGATTTGCTTGGGCAGGGCGTGCCCCTGGCAGAGATAGGCATTGCCTTTATCGGTTTCGAAGAGGTTGCGCCCTTTATGACGGCTGCTGCCGATTATCCCCAACTACGGACGGTACTTTGGTTCGGCAGCGATGGGACAACACATTCCGAAGCTTTGGTTGCATCACCGGTAGCATCTCAGTTTGCAGCTGACACGAAGTTCATCAATACAAAGGCCAAAGCGTTTGAACTTGCACCCGAGTCGAACTATGACCGTGTCAAGCAGCATATCATGGATACCATTGGCAGGGAAACTGACGCTTACTCGTACAACACTTACGATATTATCTGGGCGCCGGCTATGGCTATCGATGAAGTGGGCTACGATTCGGTGCAAGTTAGGGAAATTCTACCTCGTGTTGCCGACGAGTGGACTGCGGTTTACGGTGCCGGCGGACATCTGGTGCTCAATGAGGCAGGCGATCGCGCTTTCGCGGACTACGATCTGTGGGTCGTCAATCAAGAACTGGCCTGGGAGCATGTCGGTTATTTTGACAGCCGTGAAAAAACAATTCAGTGGGAACGGGAACTGTACTAATTTCAAGCAAGGCTAGATGAAAACGGGGGGGCGGGGTGTTCTCGGTCCCCCCTTTAAGGTGGTGAACAGGTGAGCAACTTACTCATAGCCGAGAATGTTACAAAGTCGTTTGAAGGATTAGTGGCTGTGAAAAACGCAAATATTGCGGTAAAAGAAAATAGCTTTACCATGCTGATTGGTCCCAACGGATGCGGCAAAACTACACTGATTAATGTTTGCACCGGGCTTCTGAAGCCGACAGAGGGTCGGGTTCTTCTGGGCGATACGGATATTACGGGGTGGCCGCCGCACAAGATTTATGATGTTGGGTTTATAAGAAGTTTTCAAATACCGTTGCCTTTTATGGGCCTCACCGTCATGGATAACGTTCTTGGTGCAATGAGGAACGCAGGCGAATCCCCCTACAGGGCACCCTTCCACAACTCCTGGGCCAGGGAAGAGAAAAACAACATGGATATAGCCATGGAAATTTTGCGTCGGGTTGGTTTGGACAAACACTGGAACCTGCCCAGTTTTTCGCTAGGTGCTGCTCAGTTGAAGTTGCTGGAGGTAGCCAAAGGTTTATCTTCGGGAGCCAGGCTTATAGCCTTGGACGAACCTATCGGCGGCGTGGATCCTGCTTCGGCAGATGAAATATTGTCACATGTTGCTGCGCTCAAGAATGAAGGCCTTACCTTCCTCGTGGTGGAGCACCGGATTGACATAGCAGCCCCCTATGCCGACTACATCTATGCGATGGAATTGGGTTCGATTATATCAGAAGGGACTCCTGATCAGGTGCTCAACGATCCAAAGGTAATTGAGATCTACATCGGGAAGGGGGCTGTAGCATGCTGACAATCAAAGGGCTAAACTCGGGGTATGGTAAGCTGCAGGTCCTTTATGATTTGAGTATGGAGGTCCCGAGTAAAGGGATCACGGTTGTTGTCGGACCCAACGGCGCAGGAAAGACAACTTTGCTGTGCAGTATTATGGGTATCGCAAACATTTTTTCCGGGGATTTGATTTTTCAGGGGGCATCTCTAAAGGGTCTGTTGACACATTTGTTGGCCAAGAAGGGGATTTCCTACGTTCCCCAGATGGGAAACGTATTTGCTGATCTTACGGTCATGGACAATTTACATATGGCCGGGTATTTGATTCCCAAAGATGAGGCAAAAATTAAGGCGGAACAGATGGCGGTAATGTTTCCAGTTCTGAAGAAATTTGTCCACCGCAAAGCAGGAACACTGAGTGGCGGTGAAAGAAGAATGCTCGCTGTCGCTATGGGGCTGATGAAGAACCCGAAACTGATGTTGTTGGACGAGCTCAGTACCGATCTGGCTCCAATCATCGCCGAAAAGGTTTTGCAAGAAGTAGCCAGGCTCAAGAATGAACTTGGTATAACTGTTCTTTTGGTGGAGCAAATGGCGAAGAGGGCTTTGGAGATTGGTGATACTGCCTATCTTCTGGTGAGCGGCGGAGTGAAATATGCCGGCAAAGCGAGCGATTTGCTGCAAGAACCGGATTTGTGTTCGCTTTACCTGGGGATTAAACCGTCGTTGCTAAAAAGTAAAAGCTTGGAACTACCATCATCAGCAGAAGGGAGTGGGTAAAGTTATGGCGCCTTGGATGGCAAGTGGTTTGATCTATGCCAGCGCTTTGGCTTTGGCCGCCGGCGGTATCACATTGCTCTATATTACCACTAAAACCTTTAATTTCGCCCACGCCAGTATGGCTACTTGGGGATTTTATGTGGTCTACAGCGGGGTTGTACTGATTGGCGGCACTCCCTACCAATATTTTCCTTTTGCTTTTTTGTTCGGTTCATTGCTTGGGGTGATCTGTTACTATGGTTTGAATCGGCCACTCTTGGGGCGGCGAGCGTCGGATATAACATTGATGATGTCGACATTGGGTTATGATCTTATTCTATTGTCTGCCATCCAGATGTACGCTGATTACCTGACCTTCGGCTTTAAGCTTTTTCCCCGCAGAGTGAGCATGGGTCTTTTTGACTTTGAGTTGTTTGGTACCAGAGCTGCGGCTGTAATTTTGCCCCTGATGGCTGTAGTGTTTCTGAGTGGTCTGCACATGTTCCTTGTCAAGACCAAGTTCGGTGTGGCGATGCGGGCAACAATCGAGAATCCGGTTTTGGCCGGCGCATCGGGCATAAATTCCGATCGCATTTACCTGGTGTCTTGGGTGATCGGCGGTGGGATGGCCGCTTTAGGCGGCGCTGCCATGGCCATGGCGATCACGGGAACACCGGTCCTCGGCATGAATGCTGTGCCGTTTATGTTCGCCGGTGCGATTTTGGGCGGTCTGCACAGTCTCTACGGAGGAATTCTGGGCGGCTTTGTGGTCGGAATGGCTGAGTACGCGGGCGTATTTGCCCTTTCGCAAAGGTTTGGCCCGTGGGTTCTCGGCTACCGGATGGGGATACCTCTTCTGCTGATGGCTGCAACGCTGTTGATATTCCCGAGAGGATTGGCCGGTATACCGTGGATTGCTCTTGCCGGCAAATTATTCGGGAAGAAAAAGGGGGTTAAAGTATGACCACCGGGAATGGTTTAGCTGTTAAGCTGAAAAACTTTTTGTTAACACGAGAAGTAATGGTTGGTCTGGCAGTGTTGACTTTTATGATTTACTTTTACATTGGCCGCGGCCTGCCGATGGTCCTGACCATTCTGATCGATTTTGCGGTTTTTGCCATAATAACCATGAGTTTGAACCTGGAAGTTGGCTATACCGGCATCTCACAGTTTGGGCGGGTCATCGCGGTCATTGCCGGCGCTTTCGCTGTGGGGGCGATACCGGGCCGTTTTATGGCCGGATTTATGGGTCTGCCCGCAGGTTTAAGTTATGGCGATGACGCGGTAAATTTCCAGGTTGTGCCTCAGATAACAGCATTACTTGAGAATAGTTGGTTGCTGTCCATCGTTTTTTTTATTTTCTGCATTCTGATCGCCGCATTAAGCGGAGCTGGCGTAGGTTGGCTTGTTTCAAGACCGGCGATCCGGCTTAAAGAGGCCTATCTTGGCATTTCACTGCTTGCATTCGGGGATTTTTTTATGTGGGTAGGGCACAACTGGATGCCTCTGGTTGGCGGCAGCACAGGCGTTTTCGTTCCTGATCCGTTTAGGGTGTTTGGCGCCGCCCGTTTTGAGGTCGTTGTCATCACAATATTCGTATTCTCTATACTCGTTTACGTTTATCTTAATAAATTGACCAGGTCGCCCTTTGGACGGATGCTGAAGATGGTGCGAGATAACGACGTTTCGGCGGCTGCAGCCGGCAAAGATATTGTCAAAATCAGAACGCAGAGTTTGGTGATCGGTGCGGCGATTGCTGCTATGGCTGGTGGCTTGTATGTAATCTATACGGGCACCGTCACTGCCATGGGATTCGGCAGGCTTACCTGGACCTTTTGGCCGTGGGCATTTATGATGCTGGGTGGCATTGGCAGCACTATCGGTGTGCTCCTGGGTGTTTTTGTGCTTACTATTCTGAGGACGTTGATCACCATATACCGCTTCCGGATCTTTGGGTTTCTTATGGCTTTTGGCATTGATCCTGTTTGGTTGGAATTTACACTGATGGGTGCTGTAATTGTAGGGGTTATTCTGTTCTTACCGTATGGTTTGGTTCCGGAGAAAGTGGAACCCATCTTGCGGTCAAGCAGTATAAAAAGATTGTTGGGCAGTTAAAAAAAAGCATCGAATGCAAAAGCACGGTATCGGGTGAAGTAATACTGTTGCTTCCTCCTGGTACCGTGTTGTCGTAGTGTGTATCTGGTTTCATTCAGCCGAAGACTCATTAAAACGCTAAAATCCGTACCGCATCAAGCAGTAAATCCGCGATATCATACATATTGCTCACTTGGCCTGCTTTCAATTTACCGGTCAACTGGTAATAATCAAGGCAGGTGCCGCATACCAGTATTCTAACCCCTTTTTCCTGCATCCCGGCAAGTTCTTCAATAACGGGCGAATTTTCCACACACAGTTTTACCCCGGCATTTATTAATACCACA
>DATIKA010000323.1:0-5256 GCA_035478055.1 Candidatus Limnocylindrales bacterium
AGAAAATAAAACAATGCTGCTTGATATATTGACTGATTGCGGCATAAATATACCGCAATTGTGTAATCATCCATCACTTGCCTCACACGGCACCTGCAGGTTATGTGTTGTTGAAATTACCAGAAAAGAATGGAACGGACACTCGAAAATAGTTATTTCATGTCTTTATCCGGCTGAAGACGGGCTGCTAGTCTCAACCCGTTCCAAGAACGTACTGAATACCCGCCGGACGTTACTTGAACTATACCTTGCACAGCACCCCGGATCTGAAATAATTCGGGAACTTGCCTGCATTGAGGGTGTCGACTCAACGCCATTTGAGGTTTCAGATGGTGGAAACAGATGTGTTTTATGCGGCCTCTGTATCCGGGCTTGCCAGGACAACGGACCAGGCGCTATTGCAACGTTAGGCAGAGGCGTTGAAAAACAGGTTGGGCCCAATCCAGACGGCGTAAGCGATGATTGTACCGGTTGCCGGGCATGTGCACATGTTTGCCCTGCCGATGCCATCCCTCTGCAGCAGCAAAATCAAACCCTTACCATCTGGAACAGGAACTTCAGCATACCAATCTGTTCTGTTCAACCGGAATATTGCCGAGGATGCGGCCTCTGCGAGGAAGTTTGCCCTTTTTCCATACCACGGGTTAGCATGTTTAAAAACAAAGTTGCAGTTTCTCAAATCTCTCAGACAGCTTGTCTCGGTTGCGGTATCTGCGCCGGTTCTTGCCCTACAGGTGCAATCAAGCAGAAAAAGACAGAGTCATTAACCGACTATGAGTTTTTATTTCGCGAACACGATCTGAAAGGGAAAACGATAGTTTTTGCTTGTCTGCGTTCCCCCATGCCTGCAGAAGCTGCCCAAGATATTATCCGGGTTAGTTGTATCGGAAGCGTAGATATTGCCACTCTGCTTTACTGTATTGCATCCGGGGCGAACGGTGTAGCGCTGATGTGCAGAGACAGATTGAGCTGTCCTTACGGCCGCGGGGGAGAACTTGGTGAAAAGAAAATCGCTGTTGCTAAAGAGCTCCTCGCCCTTTGCGGTCTGGGGCGAGGACAGGCAGCTCTGTTACAGCCTCACCCCGGACACGATGGACCGTTTAATACTTGGCGGGAATTTAGCATCGCGGCGCTACAGCGACCCTCTGCATTAAAATCAACTTACGTACCGGCTGGTGAAGGTATCGTCGGCATGGATCTGGCCCTGGATCTGGTGCGCTGGCTTAAATCCTGCCAGGAATTGAAACCCGTGCTTCCCACATCGATCACCTCCCTTTTCGAAGATGCCGCCGAGGAGACCACAGCCATTTTATTTTTAGACAGGCTTCCCGAACTGGATTTACTTTTATCGCTGATCTTGGAAGAGCCAGTATTGCTGCAGGTTCTTGCAGACGCAGCCCACTTGCTGAATAAGAAAAATATTCCTGTTCGATGCACTTTTGCGGCAAGCGAATTGGAACAAGGCACAGTAAATAAAGTTATTGCCTTCTCACCACAAGGGATTTTACCTGTCCCTGAGGGAACAACATTCACCACTATCGATGAACTGGCAGGTGAAAATAGACAATCGGCTGAAGAGAATTTTTCATTTCGGATCAGCGCACAGCTGCGCACCAGGCTTATCGATGATTATGCGCAAGCCGAAGACCAATTTGCCTGTTCAACACCGGAGCTCTACAGTCAGTATGCTCTGCTGCTTCGCCGCGGTGCCTGGCAGCAAACTTTGCTAAAACAACCACCGCTGACTTTTTCTCGCAAAGAACTTAAAAATGAAGCCGCGCATTACCAGAATGAAGCCGGGGCCTACCGCATCGAAAACCACCCGATCTTATCGCCACAAGTATGCCCCATCATTAAATTTACTTTTAACGAAACCAGCGTGGCAGCAAAAGAAGGTGAGGTGATCTCTTCTGCCCTCTATGCTGCAGGAATCACAATTTTTGGCCACCACCACAAAGATGGCGCCGCTCAGGGTATCTACTGCGTTAACGGACAGTGTTCGCAATGCATGGTCATTGCCGATGGAAAACCGGTTAAAGCCTGTATGACTCCGGTTAGACCAGGGATGCAGGTGCAAAGCGCTGACGATGTTCCTGCACTACCAAAGATAACGCTTGATGCTCCGCTAGTCCCCGGTTTGATAGAAACCGCTGTTGATGTTCTGATTATCGGTGGCGGTCCTGCCGGAATAAGTGCGGCAATCGAACTGGGCAGTGTCGGGGTTGATGTCCTGCTGATCGACGACAAGCAAGATCTTGGTGGCAAACTAAGCCTTCAAACGCATAATTTTTTCGGTTCTGTTTCTGATTGTTACGCCGGTTGCCGCGGTATTCATATCGGCCGCATTCTAACGGATACATTAAATAAGCTTTCAACCGTTAAAGTATGGCTTAACTCAACCGTAGTCGGCGTATTTAACGATGGAAATTTTGGTGTTTCCGGAAACGGGGCATATAAACTGGTTAAACCTAAACGGGTCTTATTTTCAACGGGCGCCCGAGAAAAAAGCCTCGCCTTTCCCGGCTGTGATCTTCCCGGCGTTTATGGGGCCGGCGCTTTTCAAACACTTGCCAACAGAGACCTCATCCGCTGCGCAGCAAAACTTTTTATTATCGGCGGCGGTAATGTCGGTTTGATCGGAGCATATCATGCCTTACAGGCCGGCGTTGACGTGGTCGGTCTTGTAGAGGCTCTGCCGCAGTGCGGTGGTTACAAAGTTCATGAGGACAAAATCAAACGCCTGGGCGTGCCGATTTGGACAGGGCATACTGTGCTTCGTGTCGAAGGAGATAATAAAGTTGAGCGAGTGATCATTGCCGCTGTTAATAATCACTTTCAGCCCATTGCCGGAACAGAGCGTTCCTTTGAGGTTGACACTGTGCTTGTTGCCGTTGGGTTAAACCCTGTCGATGAGCTTTTAAAAAAATCCCGAGAGTATAACATTGAAGTCTATACAGCTGGTGATGCCGAAGAAATAGCAGAAGCATCGGCGGCTATATTCTCAGGAAAAATTATCGGCCGTAAAATGGCGCAAGCTATGGGAATTGACCTTCCTGTTCCAGTCACCTGGGAAGCATTCGGTCAGCTGCTCAAACATCGCCCAGGAGAATCGCTGCCATTTCAACCGCCGGCCAGAGACGACCGCATCTATCCGCTTATACGTTGCATGCAAGAAATCCCATGCAACCCCTGTATTGAGGCATGCCCCCAAAAATGTATTACCATGCCTGAATCAATCTTGTCATTACCTGAATTTGGCAGTGGATGCCTTGGGTGCGGCCAATGTGTCCTTGCTTGTCCGGGTCTTGCCATTACTGTCTTGTTCAATGACTATGATCCGCAAAAAGAAAGTGCTTTGCTGTTGGTTCCATTTGAGTTTAACAACGACATAATACCCATCGGGCAGGAAACTAGCACTACCGATATGGAAGGAAACCCTGTCGGAAAAGGTAAAGTTGTCGCTTTTAAAGAAAGTGCGGCGCAGGATAGCAGGCGGTTGCTGCTGTTAGAAGTGCCTTTTGAAGACAGACTTAAAGTTGCCGGATTCAGAATACGGAACATTGATGAGGGTAACCCCCTCCCATTATCTCTTTCTGGATCAGAAGAACCTGTTGTTTGCCGGTGTGAACGAGTGCGAAAAAGCGAAATTGTCCGTGAAATCAGAGCCGGCGTTCGCGATATGAACCAGCTGAAAGCGCTGATTCGCACCGGTGCCGGCGGGTGCAACGGCAAAACCTGCACCGATATGATTTTAAAAATCTACAAGGAAGAAGGCGTCTCTCTATCTGATATCACGATGCCTACTTTCCGGCCTCTGATTACCGAAATGCATCTTGGAGATTTTCTTGCGAATGATACCCGGGAGGGATCAAATAATGTCGCCCCATAGGATTTACGATGTCATCGTTGTTGGTGGTGGTAGTGTCGGAAACCCAACTGCTTACCAAATTGCGAAAGCCGGCTTGAAGGTTCTGGTTCTGGATAAACGTGCTGCTGCCGGTCAGGGCGACAATAAAACTGCCATCGGCGGAGTCAGAGCGACACACTCTGATCCCGGTAAAATAAGCACCTGTATGGAGAGCCTGAATATTTATTCCACCTGGCAAGATATTACCGGATTCGATATCGGATGGAAACCCGGTGGCTACTGCTTTCCCGTATACGACGAAAATATTGAAACCACCTTGAAAGGTCTTCTGCCGTATCAAAAAAAACATAACCTCTCTATAGACTGGGTCGGTCCGGAAGATATCACAGAACTTATACCAGGCATCAATACCGAAGGACTGCGCGGCGGCACCTACTCACCCAAAGACGGACAGGTCTCCCCCATTCTGGCAGCTGTTGCTTTTCAGCGCGAAGCGATAAATAACGGCGCTACCTACCAGTTCCATGAAAAAGTCATTGGCTACACAAGAACGGGCGACACCATTACCGGCGTCAAGACCGACAAGGGCACTTATTCCGCAAAGTGGGTTGTCCTGGCATCTGGAGCGGAAGCAGCTGAACATTCCGTTTTGCTCAACTTTGACATTCCGGTAATCCCGGACTCTCACGAAGCAGGAATTTCGGCACCGATCAAACAGTTTCTTGCTCCTCTGGTTGTAGATCTTCGTTCCGGTCCGGAAGGAAAAACCGCTAACTTTTATTTTGGCCAAGACAAAGAAGGGCAAGTTATTTTCTGTTATACACCAAAAGAATTATTCACCGGCACGAACCGGGAATCATCATCGGAGTTTTTACCAATTTTAGCCAGTAGAATGATTGCCCTGATCCCTGCATTTAAAAACTTGCTCATACGCCGCATTTGGCGCGGGTGCTATCCGATGACGCCGGACGGTGTGCCGATTATCGACTACCCCCCAGGCATCGCCGGTTTAATTCTTGCCGTGGGCATGTGCGGTCAAGGATTCATGTTGGGCCCCGGAGTTGGGAAAAATATCACCTCGTTGATCCTGAATGGCAGACCCTGTATATCTGAAGAAGCGCATGCGTGTTTCCGCTATAATCGGGATTTTGGAAAAACAAAAACCGAAACATTGAAATAACACCATAGCGAAAGCATACTTAATATTCTATATCGCTCACTTTCGCTGCAGTGAGATTACTGCCGGATAGTATCTGGCGAGGTTCATCGGGTTTGTATCGGGTTACCAACACCCTAAATCATAAAAAACCAGCAGTTATTTTATGGAAAATATTCGTGGAGATCTTTGACATCGAGATAAATATCGGGCGAGAAGCCAGCCAGTTTTA
>DATIKA010000324.1:0-1904 GCA_035478055.1 Candidatus Limnocylindrales bacterium
AGGAAGCATACCACCGGTGCGGCCGTAGAAGTAAACCGGCGCTTTTCCGTTCACGGCCAAACGCACATCCTCAACCATCTGGCCGGCATTCATCTCTACGGTTAAAAAGGAATCGACCGATGCCAGTTTCTTATGAATCACTTCTTTGGGAAATGGCCATAATGTAATCGGCCTGATTAAGCCGGCTTAAATCCCTTCGCCCCGGGCAGTGATTACCGCCTCTTTGGCAATCCTTGCGGAGGCGCCAAATGCAACGATGATCACCGTGGCATCATCGGTCAGATATTCTTCCGCCCTAACTTCTGCCGCCTCGATGCAGTTGTATTTTTCCTGTAAGTGGTTGTTCACCTGTTCCAGCTCAACCGGGTCAAGGTAAAGGGTTTTTATTACATTCTTATCTCTGCCCCGGCAGCCGGATGTTGCCCATGGTTTTGATTGAGGTCCGGGCAAAGTTTCCGTTTCATCACTGATCTCCAAAGCTTCTGTCATCTGGCCGAGCAACCCATCACTTAAAATCATCACCGGGTTACGGTACTTTTCCGCCAATAAAAAAGCAAGCTTGGTCAGATCACTCATTTCCTGTACTGTATACGGGGCAAGGACAACCAAGCGGTAATCGCCGTGGCCGCCGCCCTTGGTCGCCTGAAAATAATCAGATTGGGCAGGTTGTATTCCTCCCAGGCCGGGCCCCGCGCGCATGATATTAACAATGACGCAGGGCAGCTCCGCCGCAGCCAAATAGGATATTCCTTCCAACTTTAAGCTGATGCCGGGGCTTGACGATGAGGTCATCGCCGTCCCACCGGCGGCAGCCGACCCATAAACCATGTAGATAGCGGCAATTTCACTCTCTGCCTGAATGAAAACGCCGCCGACTGCCGGAAAATGCCGTGCGAAATATTCGGGTATCTCATTTTGCGGGGTAATCGGATAGCCAAAATAGTAGCGACAACCGGCGGCAATCGCCGCGGCTGCGAGTGCTTCATTGCCCATCATCAGGACTCTTTTTTTCAGAACGCTTCACCCTCTGTAATTTCGAATACCAGTTCCGGGCAAATTTTGTAACAATTTCCATAGCCTGTGCACTTGCATACATCTGTAATTATCACGCTGTTGTAACCCAGGTTATTTAGCTCATCCCCCAGGGTAATTACCTGGCGAGGACAAAACTTGATACACATGCTGCAACCTTTACAGCGATTCCGATCAATGACCAACTCAAATGTTCGGGCCAACGATATTTATCCTCCAGCTTGTTCTGTCCTGTTCCAGCCCAGCCAGTTTATTATTTATTTATCTAACGCTTGATAACCAAAGAGGTTTTACTGCTGTTAATCCATTCCTGATAACCGACACGCACCTAAATAACAGTGGCTCAAATTGCATAATGCGAAAGAGAGTATTGTAATATAAGTTAAATTCGCCTCTGAAGATTAACCTCCTTCCAGCACTACATCTTATTGCGCAACCCTTGTCTCATGGTACGATATATTGTATTTTAGATCGCAATCCGACTACCTGGATAAATTTAACTTCTGGATCGTTTGCATCACAAACGGGTTGCGCACACAGCACTTAGCCGGGCGCACAAATCGGAAAAGCTTCAGGCATTGCACAGCGGTAATCTGCTCTAGGGTTAATCAATCACCAGCTGATCAGGGTTTAGTCGTCAGCCTGGACGGCAGTTAACCAAATTGGGTTGGAGTAAATCCAGGGGCGGGGGCGCCCGATAAGAGGACAGTGGTAAACCTCAACCCGGTAAAGGCCGGGCTCAACGGCCCGATAACTTAATGAGGCTGCTTTTTCCGCGACCAGGACAACCCCATTACGGAGCAACCGGATCAGCGGCCGGCCGCGAGGAGACTTGATCTGAAAAACGACCTCGGCATTAAATGGCAGATCGC
>DATIKA010000325.1:0-3125 GCA_035478055.1 Candidatus Limnocylindrales bacterium
TGTCAAGCGTTTTGGCCTGTTGCCGGATCTGCGGCAGGTACTGCGTTTGCATCTGTTTGGCCGGGCCAAGCAGGTTTTGGAAAGTGTCGCGCAAAACCGCCGTGTCCATCACGCGCCCGCCGGCGTAATAGCGCTTGGCGAGCTGTCCCAGCGCGTAGGTCGTGGCGAACGAAAAGGCTACTCCGGCAGCTGTGCCGCCAACCATGCCGACAGCCTTGCCTGCTGCCTTGCCGATCAATCCGCCCATCAGCTTGCGGCCGAACTGCTCGAGATATTGCGAGGTCAGCCCTACTCCGGCCGCCGCAATGAATTCCTTGATGTGCCCCTGGTCGAGTGCGATGCCGTGCGCCTTGCCGATACCGTAAACCATCCTAACCTGCAGCGGAATAATGGCCATCGATGCCCATGACTGCGGTAACAGCTCCAATGCGCCATTGAGCATGGCGTAGTTGAGGATTGACTTGTCCAGCTCGGCGTTCGAGACATTGAGTTGTACGTTAGTTTGCAGGACGGCGGAGGAAGTGATCACCACGGGCACAGCGGTTTCGGAAATATCAATAATGGATTCAGTCTCCTTGTCGAAGGCGGCAGCCTGTCCCTGATCGAGGTTGAGCAAACCTTTCAGTTCACCCAGGAAAAGGCGTTCGGCTTCGCTTTGACGTCCATCTGCGTCGCATACGCAAACCGCGATTTCATAGGCCAGTTGCCGTTCTCCGGGATCGTCCAGAAGAACGGCGGCCGCCTCTTGCAGTCTCACCCGCTTAAGCAGCACATCCTGGTAGAGCCGGGCTATATCGGGCATGCCGGCCTTACCGGTTAAAGATTCTGCAACGCGCCGGATCTCTTCGCGCTCGCGGTCGTGCTTGGCTCCGTCAGCGAAGGCGGCGTAGAGGGCAATGATCAGAATCGATTTCTGCTGTTCAGCGTTCATGAGATGTATCATCCCCTTTACGCAATTATTCTTTCTGGCTCACCATAGCACTTGAGTTTATGGCAGTCAAGCATTACCACGCCGTTCGCAGGAATTCCGCAAACCTGATTCATAAAAAGCCCCAAACCTTTAGATGCGTGTGATTTGAGGCGAAAACAGTGACTGCCGAAAAAAGAAGACAAAAAGCCACTGCAAGTATTTAATACATTACAGAGCAAACCGACAATCCCCGGGGCAACCTTGGGCACTTTCATCTTAAAATCATGAAATGTTTTGTTCTCGATGTCCCACCTCCGGTGCAGTATTCGCCATCCCAGATTCTTACCCGGCAGCGGTATTTACCCCCCCCGAGGGGTCTTCATCATACCAGTTGCTTTTTGAGCTTAAAGTGCTCTCCAAATCCGGCGGCGGGCAGGGCAAGCAAAAGAATGATGGTTCCCTTTTAACATCTCTAATGTTATTATATTCCAAACAGATCGATTAGATCGAATTGATCGACAGGATTTTCGAATTTGCCTGATGACCAGCTTGGCTATTTAAACACTGGCCATTGCTGGTTTTACTTACGTTTAGAAAATCAATTTGCGGAATGCCTGCCGGCGCTTCAGAAACAGTTTCAATAACAGGCATAATATGTTATAATTCGTTTATCCGTAATCTTCGGGGTCTGGTGAGAAGGGGTTACCTTTCAATTCCGAACCGGCGGTGTTGTTCCGTTCAGCGGAACTAAGCCCGCGAGCCGCAAGGCTGACCCGGTGAAAATCCAGGGCCGACAGTAAAGTCTGGAAGGGAGAAGAAACGGCACAGAAGCGGCGTTTTCCAAAAGACCCTGAAGCAGCTTTTTGCTCGGGGATTTTTATTTTATTAAACAATGGGGTGAGTATTAATTGGATACCGATGAACGGTATATGTGGATGGCACTTGACCTCGCCCGACAGGGGCGCGGCAGAACCAGTCCTAACCCAATGGTTGGTGCTGTTGTAGTCCAGGGGACGGATATAGTAGGTACAGGTTACCATCAGTATGCAGGTTCTCCGCATGCCGAAATAATTGCCCTCAGCAAAGCCGGTGAAAAAGCCCGCGGCGCAACGCTGTATGTAAACCTGGAGCCGTGTATGCATCATGGCCGAACAGGTCCGTGTACCGATGCCATTATCAAGGCCGGTATCAGCAGGGTGGTAGCGGCGATGCAAGACCCCAATCCTGAAGTCTCCGGTCGCGGTTTTGAAAAGCTGATTGCAGCTGGAATTAAAATCAAGGAAGGTATCCTGGAACAAAAAGCACGCCAGTTAAATGAGATCTTTGTAAAATATATCACCCGGGGGCTGCCTTTTGTTGGCGTTAAAGTAGCAATGAGTCTGGACGGTAAAATTGGCACCAGCACCGGCGACTCTCATTGGATTACCGGCGAAAAATCGCGTCAGTTTGTGCACCGTCTGCGCGACTACAGCGACGCTATTCTGGTCGGCATCGAGACTGTACTCAAAGATAACCCGCAGCTTACTGCACGAGTAGAGAGTGGCGGAGGCAAAGATCCGGTGCGTGTGGTCGTCGACAGTACAGCTCGCCTGCCTATTGATGCCAGGGTAATCGAATCCGGTTCAAAATCGCATACCATATTGGCGGTTACAGATGAAGCTCCGCGCGAAAAATGCAAAACACTGCAGGATAAGGGAGTGGAAGTGATGGTATTGCCGGCACGCGAGGGTCGTGTCGATGTGGCGGCTCTGATGCGAAAGCTGGCTGAGCGGGAGATTACTGCTGTTTTGGTCGAAGGCGGCGGAACACTGAATTACAGCCTCCTGGAGCAGTCTCTTATCGATAAATTGTTTATTTTTATCGCCCCTATTGTCATTGGCGGCCAGACCAGCCCCACTGCATTCTCCGGAACTGGCATTTCTTCCCTGGGCCAGGCCTGGCAAGTTGATAATATTGAACTCAAGCAGTTTGATCAGGACATGCTCTTGATCGGTTATCCGGTTTACAGAACTACGGCCTAGCAATATAAAACGGTTACCAGGTGGTGACAACAAATGTTCACAGGCATTATCGAGGAGATTGGCAAGCTGCGCAGCATCAATGGGTCGCATGATGGTGCAAGTCTTGTTATCGGTGCCCGTACGGTGCTCTCAGATTTAAAGTTGGGTGACAGCATTGCGGTTGATGGCCCTTGCCTTACCGTTACCGCGAAAGA
>DATIKA010000326.1:0-7624 GCA_035478055.1 Candidatus Limnocylindrales bacterium
CGGAACCACACTGCCGGTCAACGGTCAAACCGGGGACAGAAAAAGGAAAATCGGCTTCCAACAAAGCCATGCGGGCCATACAACCTACTGCACTTAAGCAATGCCCCATAATCACCTGGTCTACTACGCTGGGGTCGATACCGGCCCTGTTAACGGCCTCCCGCAGCACGACTGCGGCATACTTTTCCGGTGGCATATCCCGCAATGCACCATTTTCCCTGGCGATTGCTGTTCTTGCGGCGCTGACAATAACTGCTTCTTTCATGCGATCACTCCTTTTTAATTGCCTAACCGAACAAGAGCATGCCCTTTAAGACCATCTGGTGCTCTAACGAGGGCGGGCCAAAACACTCGGTTAGGTCAGAATACCTCTGGCAATGACTATCCTTTGAATCTGGTTTGTTCCCTCATAAATTTGCAGTATTTTTGCATCCCGCATCAGTTTTTCTACGGGATAATCGCGCATATAGCCTGAACCACCCATAACCTGGACGGCGTCTACGGTTACCATCATGGCAACATCTGCTGCGTAACATTTGGCCATGGATCCCTCGGTTGAAACCGGTTTGCCCAGTGCAAGAAGCTCAGCAGCTCGCCAAACCAAAAACCTGGCGGCATCAATTTTCATGGCCATATCAGCCAGCATGAATTGGATGGCCTGGTTGGCAGTGATCGGTTTGCCGAACTGAATTCTTTGCATAGCGTATTTTTTAGATTCTTCAAAAGCTCGCCTGGCTACCCCGACCGCTGCTGCTCCTATTCCCGGACGGGTTCGATCCAGGGTCATCATGGCGATCTTGAAGCCGTCACCCTCGTTGCCTAGACGGTTTTTTTCAGGCACGCGCACATTATCCAAAACTAGCTCCGCCACGTGTGATGCGCGGTCTCCCAGCTTTTTTTCTTTTTTCCCCTGGGAAAGGCCTGGAGTATCCGCAGGGACTATAAACGCCGTCAGGCCTTTAAAACCCTTGCTTTTATCCACACTGGCAAAGATTGTATAGAGAGAGGCAACACCGCCGTTAGTAATAAAACACTTGGTGCCGTTTAGAAGATAACTATCTCCGTCACGCACAGCGGTTGTCTGAACATTGGCTACATCGGAGCCTGCCTCAGTCTCAGTAAGACCAAAAGCCGCAAGTTGAGGTTTGGCACAGAATTCAGGTAAAAATTTATTTTTTTGCTCAGCGGTAGCGGCAATTAAGATCGGTGCCAGGGCCAGCTCATTGGCGCCAAAAGTGCCGTTAACGCCAAGACAGCCGTAGGCCAGCTCTTCAGCAATTAGAACGGCAGTCAGCGGGTCAACCCCTTGCCCGCCATATTCCTCAGGGACTGAGAGGTTCGTCAGGCCAGCGCTGTAAGCTTTCTCCACGATCGGCCATGGGATCTCTTCCCGCTCATCAAACTCCGCGGCTATAGGTATAATCTCCTTTTCCGCAAATTCCCTGGCGACCTGTTGCATGCAGAGCTGTTCTTCGGTTAATTGAAATGATATCATTTTGTCACTCCTCTCAAAACAATGGTATGTGATGATAGTTACGCCAACATTCTAGGTAGAAGCAATTAGTATGCCAACCATGCCCGATCTTAACTCATCGGTCAGACTGCTATTTTAAATCATTTTCCGGGCTTGGCCGCCACGATGTTTCCGTCTCTTCTGCTGTCTGCGAAGACTGGGCAACGGTGAACAATGTCACCGTACAAGCCCCAAATCACCACCTTTCCAAGATGTTCGCCGTAAGTAGTGGTCTCCTGTAAAATGGTGCTAAAAAACTGCTGGGAAGGAGTGATGCGCGTAAATTGTCTGCACGGTATTGCTTTTTATGCAGACCTCTGGATGCTCGATCAGCGCGGTTAGCAATTCTGATGCGATGCAGCTTACCACAGCAGAGTAATGATATAATATAACTGAACGCCTTGGACGATCAGCCCGAACTTGTCTGCGAGGTAAGATGATGAATTTATTGTCGGGTTTAAAAGGTATATTATTCCATATTCAGCGGAGCATAAAAAGAGCGCCGATTGCATTCGGGCTGTCTGTTATCCTGGCCGTGTTGCTCATTATTCTCAGCGAGCATGGGCCTTTCATGACAGTAGAGGCGTTGGATCGGTTCAAGCGAATCAGCATGCTGGTCGGCCTGGGAATTCTTTTAGCGCTGTGTATCGGCCTTTTAAACGAAAATTTCTTTTCAGGGGACAGGTTAAAGAGCTTGCTAAAGAACCTGGCTGCGTACCTGGTTGGTGCATCTGTTTTGTTTTTATATCATCTTTTTTTTATTCAGGAAATTGGCAGTTTTGTATCCGGTGTCCGGTATATAGCAGTAGCCCTGTTTCTTGCCCTGTCATTATTATTTATTCCGCGGTTGAATAAGAAAGAGAATTACGAAGCCTATGTG
Organism: Candidatus Limnocylindrales bacterium; assembly: GCA_035478055.1. GTDB lineage: Bacteria > Bacillota > Dethiobacteria > DTU022 > DTU022 > DATIKA01. Next base: position 2,394 of record DATIKA010000326.1, read on the forward strand.
CTAAAAGTATTTACCGGTTTGCTGATCACCGCGATCTATTCGGCCGTGCTCTATTCAGGCATAGCGGCGATAATTTTTGCGACCGATAATTTGTTTGAATTCGGAATGCCCTCCGCATACTATTACTATAGCTTCCTGTTGGTCGGATCGCTTTTTTCAGTTCCCTTATTTTTGTCAAAGCTACCGGATAGAGATGATGATCAAGCCGACTACAGCTATTCCCGGGCGCTGGAAATTATTCTTTTAAATATTGCCATTCCGCTGATCACCATTTATACCGCAATACTCTACCTGTACTTTGTACAAATATTGATTGTATGGGAATGGCCTAAGGGAGTAATTACCAACCTGGTACTTTGGTATTCGGTGTTGGGTGTGGGCGTACTATTTCTGCTCACCCCGATCCTGAAGGAAAACCCGGTAGGCAATCTATTTAAAACCTGGTTCCCCAAGTTGATTATGCCCCTTCTGGGGCTCATGTTTATTGCAATCGGCATTCGCATAAACCAGTACGGATTTACCGAAAGCAGATATTATGTCGTTCTTCTGGGTGCCTGGGTGACAGGGTTCATGCTCTATTTCTCAGTGGCCAAGTCCATAAAAAATATCATTATTCCAATCAGCCTGGCCATCATCGTTTTTATAGCGGTGTTTGGACCCCTAAGTAGCTTCACCGTGTCGATCATGAGCCAGAACGCAAGGCTAAACTACATCCTTACCAGGAATGAAATGATAACAAATGGCACGCTGATCAGCAACAGCAACATCTCTTTGACCGACAGGATCGAAATAAGCAATATTGTCATGTACTTTGACCGCTACCATTCCCTTGCTGATATTGCCGTTGTTCCTGATGATTTCGACAAAACCCGTATGAGGGATATTTTCGGATTTGAATTTCAGCCGCAGCACCGGGACATCCCTGCGTTTATAAACTTTTACTATTTCCTGGATTTAGCCCAAGAGCCAATCAGCATCAGTAATTTTGATTACTTCCTGGTAATCAATATGTGGAATGAAAAGTTTAGAAAAATAGATTCAATCCGGGTGGAATATGACACCGAAGAATACATTCTTGATGTATATGACGGTACAGAAAATATTCTTAGCCGGAGCCTTATGGGATATATCCAGGAAATCCATGTGCGTAACACGAATGGGGTGGCCGAATTGGCTAGCATGTCTTTTGATGGTGAGAATGAAAAATTAAGATATACCATTATTTTTACCAGTGTCAGTGGGTATCTGGATCATAACGAAGAAATAACCATAACGGATGCAGCGTTCACACTGCTTTTGGATGTTAAGTAGTGATTCGACCCGACAAACCTATGGTTTTTGGTTATCCGTAACATGCCAGTATCCGGCTGCAGCCAAAACAGTGGTTGAGCCTCAGGTTCGGCCCATTCTTAGCTTACAGTGAACTTAAAAGTTTTTCACCTTGAAGTGGAAAACTTTCTTCGGTTGCGGGTTAAAACCAGCGTTAAAGGGGTAGCCGCCATTGCCCCGGTCCATGTTTCGACTCATTTCCATGCCCCCGATCGATGGTTGAACTTTTATGATTACTTCGCCATCGGAATTACATACTCAGAAGATCTTTCTTATGCTGCTTTATGATATTCTTAACCGGCTGGAAGCGTTGGATGCCCTTAGCGGCGGGCTGTCGGGCGAATTTTTCTCTACGGGGGAGTAAGACATCTCCGATGAAAAGATCAGGGCGATACAATAATATGCTTGGGAATAGGCCGGGGTTTCTGCGTCGGTGGCGATGTCGGGGCCATTGCCCTGTCGATTGCAGTAGCCGAGCGCCATGACGGACTTCTAAAGCTCGGCAGGCTCGCCCTGAAGCTCGCTGAGTCACCCAAGCCAATTATTTCGGTAGTTAACGGGGACGCTCTAGCGGGGCCGGACTTGGCATCGCGCTCGAGGCTGACCTTGTTGTGGATGCTGAGAGTGCATGTTTCTCAGCACTTTTGCTGAGGATAGGACTGATTGGCGGTGCCGGTTGTTAATTACTACGCTGGGCAGCAACTCTGTGCTTATTGGCCTGGGTTTTCAGGATAGCATCAATGGTGTAACAGCTTTTCGAGCAAGTGAAAGAGCGAAAGATGTTTGAAGCAGTATAACTTTGAAGGAATGAAATCTTAAGTACTATTTTGGCATCGGACAAGAAGCCGGTAGCGTTGATACTGGCCTTTTTTAAAATTTCAAAGTTAAGGGGACAGGGAAAATGCCTGGTATGATTGCTGCATTAATAACTGCTATGGCTTGGGCCGGAAGTAGCACTTTATTTAAATTACTATCGAACAAGTTTGATGCTATTTCCTTAAATACACTAAGTCTGTGGATAGGCTCGATTATTCTCATATCGTTTACTTTTCTTTCAGGGCGGGGTTCCGCACTGATTGATACTCCCGCAAATGCTTTTCTGATGGTGGCGGCATCGGGCTTGATATCCATGGTTATAGGAGACACGGTATACCTTAGAAGCCTGAGCTTTATCGATGTTTCCCGGGCATTTCCCATTGCCTTATGTGCCTTTCCTGTACTTAGCACGTTCGTTGTTGTACTGTTATTGGCCGAAGCATTTGCCTGGTATAATATTATTGGTGCGGTTGCCGTGGTAACAGGGATTTATCTGATAACCACGGCCGGCAGAAAAAAAACGGCATCTCCAAAGCAGGATACTACAAATAGAGCTGATGTGAAAGGCGTAATGCTTGCACTGACAGCGGCGGTATTTTGGACGTTATCGACAGTGCTATTAACGATAGGGGTTGTCAATACAGACCCCCTCACAGCAGCGGTAATCAGGGTTCCAGTGGCAACGATAGCCCTCACTGGTGTCTCTATTATTAGAAGTAAGGGTGAGATATTTAACCTCAAAAAATACGGGTGGAAAAATATGGCCGTGGTTGCTGTTACGGGAGTACTGACTTATGGTGTAGCTTCAGTTAGCTATGTCACAGCACTTCAATTAGTAGGTGCTGGCCGAACAGTGTTAATAACTGCAATAGCACCTATTTTTGTTCTTCTTCTTTCGATCTTTTTCCTGAAAGAGAAACCAACAATTTATACCGTGACGGGTGCGCTGACCAGTATATTGGGCGTATCCCTAATCAGTATGCGGTAGGTAGAGCATCGGCTATAAACCCGGCCAAGTATTCACAAGCTATAACAGAACAAAATCGAGTAAGAGCTGACGAATTAATTTATCCAGCGTCCTCTCACGCCACCGTACATGCTGCTCAGTATATGACGGTTCAGAGGAGGATGGTATTTTCGGTGTTCGCAAGGTTGAACGGAATATTGACTCCGGAGTGGGAAAAATTCTTCACATTCAGGTCCAGGCGATCGTGGGCGGGGTGGGAATCAAAGAAGTCAGGCAGCTCAGCCGGCAGCAAAATGTCATCACATTTGGTTTCGGCTAACTCGTGGGCTACGGTTCCGGCACCATCACCAAGATTTCTGTTTTGATGTCGGCATTGTTCATTACTGATTCGAATAATTTCCGTTCGGCATCGGTTACAATATCTTATTGATCAACATGGCCGGCGCTACGGGCGGCGATTACCTTTCTTGACTTTGACGCTTCATCTCTTAGAAAGCTTGTGAAATAAGGGTTTTTGGCGAACCAAACGAAAATTTTGCCACTGTTATCTTCCTTAAATTTACAGCAAGATCACGTCTGCCGGCGTGACGTTCTTCGGCGGCTACAGACGCATGGGACTATGCCCGGTGTTTCATAACAAGGCGCACTGTACGCTGCCACACCCATTTAAAGGAGTATTGGCATATCATTATATTGATCGGCATTGAAACCAGACTAAAAGGTCAGGCAAGAAAACCGCGAGTGAAAAACCATTCGCTTTTCAAACATTCCAGGAGTGATGGGCATTTACGCCCGGTTTACTCGAAAAATGAGTTAGGAGATGTTTTTTGCGCGAACTTCTTGAGTACGAGGGGTTTTCACCCAAACCTGAGGCTGGCGGTGCATAGCCCTGAGTGCTAGTGCTGATGTAAAGGGCAAGATGATGAAAAAGCCGACCACGGGCAGGACTGCTAACTGAAGTGCCGGCAGGAACCGCAGGAAACCGCTGGGTGCCACTGAAAAGTTGATATATTTGCGATACCTGTAAAAAAGATAAAAAGTGAAACTAAAATAGAGAGGTGTAAACAGGGCGAAAGTAGAGCGGATTGCTTCCGGTATAATGCTAAATTCCACATCGCCTTGAGCGGTCAGGATAATAAAGATCAAAGGAACCAGTGCCAGTGCCTGGTAAAGATACCATTGAGCGTGCCCTTTCCAGTACAAAGCGCGCAAAAGCGGCTTGCGTATATGATTCGGATACCCTTTGGCAGCATCCAATTTGTCAAAGACCTGCAGGTGTCCGCTAGCCCAGCGAAGGCGCTGGCGATAGTATGCTTTGTAAGTAGCGGGGGTTTGCTCGGTGCTAACAATAGGGATGTATTCAGGCCATTCGTTTGTTTCAAGGTAAGCACGCACACCCAGTTCTAAATCTTCTGAGAGGATAGTATGGTCGTAACCACCAATTCTTAGCAGGAGGTCATGTTCTACATGAAGATTTGTTCCACCGAGGAAGGGGATATGACGCATAAGAATGGGCAAATACCACTCGTGGGCCAAAGCCTGGTATAAAGCGATTACCTTGTTAAACGGGCCAAGTTGGTAGAAGTTGCGTACCTGGAAGACAGGCCCTTGCCACAATTTTTGTTTACCGGATGTGGCAATATAGCGGTTGGCAAGATGCAGCAGAATATTTTTTTCAGGCCTGCTTTCCGCATCAAAAAAACTGCAGATTGTTGTTTTAGTACAGATGAATTGCAATCCGTAATTTAAAGCTCGGGCTTTTGTAGAAGTCACTTCCCTGCCTAAACATATCCCGTTAATTCGTCCTTCAAAGTCATAGGGAACGACCACGTTTTTTAAGGCAGGCACATTATTTCTGGTGGCAAACTCTCTGATTTTTTCTTCCACAACATCTTGGGTTGTGATTTTATTCGGGTCATTCTTTTTTGAATCAAGCTCTTTTCCATCGGTAATTACTACAATTTCATATTGATTGTGAGGGTAGTTAAGTGCTGTCAAGTGTTCAATAGTATTGGCTATAACTTCTGCTTCATCCCTGGCGGGAATCATGACGGAGAAGTGGGGGATAGGCAGACTCTTTTTTAGCGCTTCTTCCGTCACCTTTTGTGCAGAGAGAAGT
>DATIKA010000327.1:0-4041 GCA_035478055.1 Candidatus Limnocylindrales bacterium
CGCACCTTCCCCCTGGCTATACCGTGCACTTCCAGAGCCTCACCAATTGCTTCACCTACGCTCATGCGCGGATTTAATGAACTATAGGGATCTTGAAAAATAACTTGCATTACTTTGCGCAGATTGCGTAGTTCGCCACGATTCATGGTAAAAACATTTTCACCTTTGAACACAACAGACCCGGCAGTAGGTTGCAGCATTTTTAATATCGTCATACCGGCGGTAGATTTTCCGCAACCCGATTCACCAACCAAACCATATGTTTCCCCGGGCAAAATATTCATGTTGATCCCGTCCACTGCCTTAACATAGCCCGTTACCCGAGAAAATACCCCTGTTGTTATCGGGAAATATTTCTTTAATCCTTCAACTACCAGCATCGGCTGGGGGGTTTCCATTTAAGCCACCCCTTTTTCTTTCTGATAGAGCCAGCACCTGACCAGATGCTGCGGCCTGGTTTCAATCAGTGCGGGCATTTCACGGCGGCAAAGATCCATCACCGCCTGGCAGCGAGGGTGAAAAGCACATCCTTCAGGCATTTCCATCGGATTTGGCACCATACCAGGTATATATTCAAGTATTTCTTTTTCATCCTCAAGTTTTGGCTTCGAATTCATCAGGCCAACAGTATAAGGATGCAACGGCTCGTTAAAAAGTAAATTTACCTCGGCATTTTCGACTACCTTACCCGAGTACATTACTACAACATGCTGCGCCATTTCAGCGATAACTCCGAGATCGTGGGTTATAAAGATAATCGCCGTATTAATTTTTTCTCTTAAATCCTTCATCAGCTCCAGGATCTGAGCCTGAATAGTTACATCAAGAGCGGTGGTCGGCTCGTCGGCTATGAGCAACTTCGGATTACAGGAAAGGGCCATCGCAATCATCACCCTCTGGCGCATGCCGCCGCTTAATTGGTGCGGGTAATCGCTTAAAACTTCAGACGGGCGGGGAATGCCAACCAATTCGAGCATTTTGGCCGCCTGCTGCCAGGCTGCTGCCCGACCCAACCCTTGGTGCAGGCGAATCACTTCACTAACCTGGTCACCAATCTGGTAAACAGGATTAAAAGACGTCATCGGCTCCTGGAATATCATGGCAATTTCATTGCCTCTGACACGCCGCATGCTTTTCTCATCAATTGACAGCAGATCTCTACCGTTGAATAACACCCGGCCTGCTTCAATCTTGCCAGGTGGATACATCACCAGGCGCATAATACTCAAAGATACCACGCTTTTACCGCAACCAGACTCGCCGACTACCCCCAAAATTTCTCCGGGGCGAACATCGAAAGAAACGCCATCTACGGCCTTGATAATAGCATTATCAGTATAAAAACTTGTTTTCAAATCTTCAACCCTGAGCAAGTATTCCATGATCAACCATCCTCTGTTCAGTTGTTCCCTACCTGAACTTTCTCGAACGTGGGTCAAGTGCGTCCCGCAAGCCGTCACCTAAAAGATTAAACCCCAGGACCATGAACAGTATCGCCAGCCCGGGATAAGTAGTAAGATGGTGGGCAGTACGCATATATTCCCTCCCCTTGCTCAACATCGTCCCCCACTCAGGAGCAGGCGGCTGCGCCCCAAGGCCCAAAAAACCAAGGCCAGCGGCCCACAAAATAGCGGTGGCAATGTGAAAGGTGGACTGAACGATAATTGGGCCCAAACAATTGGGCAAGATGTGGAACAAAATGATGCGAACATCACCGATACCAAGTGATTTGGCGGCAGTAATATAGTCTTGTTCCTTGGCCGCCAGCACAGAACCGCGCACCAGGCGGGTATAAATGGGGACAGAGGCTATGCCTACGGCGATCATGACATTTTCCACACCAACACCAAGGATAGTGACAATCACAATCGCCAGTAAAATGCCGGGGAAAGCAATCAAAACATCGATGAAGCGCTGTGTGAGAAGGTCAAATTTCCCGCCATAGTAGCCGGACAGAGCTCCAATAGGTAACCCTATCAGCAGCCCGATCGAAACAGAAATTAAGCCTATCGCCAGAGAAATACGCGAGCCATAAAGGATCCTCGACAAAACATCGCGACCCAGCCAATCGGTACCCAGCAGATGATCTCGTGAAGGTAGCTCCAGAGCGCGCCCAAAATCGGTTTGGAATGGGTCGTGCGGTGCCAGCAAGGGAGCAAAAATAGCTCCTAACAAGAATATAACAAGCACGACCATACCGATCATCGCCAGACGGTTACGCTTGAGGTGCCGCAGCACCTGGCGCCATTCAGTATCTCTTTTTTGGGTTGCCAGCTCACTTAGCGCGTCGATCTTATCCATGTCGCTATTCTCCCCCTTTTGTGCCATAGCTGATCCTTGGGTCAAGAAAAGCATAGATAACATCAACTATAAGATTAATCAAAACAAAAAGCACTGCTATCATAAGAACCGCACCCTGCACGACAGGGTAATCCCGGGATAAGATGGAATCAACCATGAGACGGCCAATTCCCGGCCAGGAAAAGACTGTTTCAGTGAGTACCGCACCGCCCAAAAGTGTGCCAAATTGTAGCCCGATTACTGTAACAACTGGAATCATGGCATTTTTTAAGGCATGCTTATAAATTACCACACGTTCAACCAGGCCCTTTGATCTAGCCGTGGTAATATAATCCTGCCGCAGCACTTCCAACATGCTGGAGCGAGTGATACGGGCGATAAGAGCCGCCGTAGCCAAACCAAGCGTTAACGCCGGCAAAATAATATGCCTCGCCGTCCCCATCCCTCCCGAGGGCAGCCAGCCCAATTGGACGGAAAATAATAGTTGGAACATGACACCAAGCCAGAAAACAGGTGCCGCCACGCCAACCAATGCAACAAGCATGCTGGCGTTGTCAAATACCGAGTAGCGTTTTGTAGCGGAAATAATGCCCGCGCTTAAACCAACAATAATGGCGACGAACATTGCCGCCAATGTTAACATCACTGTATTGGGAAAACGTTCGAGCAGCTCTACTGAAACGGGCCTGCGGGTAAAGGTTGAATGCCCTAAATTTCCCCGCAATAAATTGGTCATATAGACATAATACTGTATATGGAGGGGTTCATCTAACAGCATCTCTCTGCGGACCTGCTCGATAAATTCCGGGCTGGCATGAACCCCGGCGATAGCCCGTGCAGGGTCGCCCGGAATAAAACGGACCATGGCAAAAACTAGGATTGAAACCCCAATTAAAACCGGTACAGCAAGCAGCAACCTTCTGATTACATATCCATACACCTTAACTCAACTCCCCGGCGGTTTGCCTGGTCAAACATTCTCACAGCACATGCTGCCCACATCCGGGTGACATACATGATAATGTTTGCTTCTGTTCAAATTAAAATTAAGCAGACAGGAAACAGATGGAAGAGGCAGGGCGCCTGCAGACTTTAAATTGTCCGATTCACCCTGCCCCGTCACATCAGTCGCTTACCATTAAGGCAGTTACCCCGAACCCGTTATTGAATATAGGCGTTCCGGGCTGATAATGTCTCCACCGGATGGTGAATTAGGCCCATGACGTTTGCACGCGCACCATTGACCTGACCTTCGTCATACAAAAAGACCCAGGGAGCATCATTCCAAATAATCTCCATTGCCTGTCGATATAAGTCCTCGCGGTCAGCCAGGTCAGGAGTTGTCCGCGCTTCATCAAGCAGCGCGTCCACTTCAGGATTGGAATAGTAGGAAACATTATTCCCCGGAGGCCACTGTGCGGAGTGGAACAGGGCATAGAGACCGTAATCGGCATCCAGAGTCACTGTACCCCAACCAAGCATATACATATCATGTTCCGCCTGTTCCGGAGGTACGATCACCGTAGCCAGATAAGTGGGCCAGTCAAATGTGGTCAACGTAGCCGTAATCCCGACCTCACCAAGCATAGCCTGGATTGCCTCAATCACCGTTACGTCCTGTGGATATCGCCCGGTCGGATGGAACAGTTCGACAGCAAAACCATCCGGAAAACCTGCTTCGGCCAAAAGCTCCCGTGCTCTTTCCGGATTATACTCATAGGGACCAACTGTGGCATACCC
>DATIKA010000328.1:0-9874 GCA_035478055.1 Candidatus Limnocylindrales bacterium
TGAAAAGCTATGCTGTCCGGGTTCAAAATGAGATGATGCAGATCCAGGGGAAAGTGCATGGCTGTTTGCGGTTAGGCGCAAGCCCAACTGTAGGAGATTTTATCCTGCCCCGCCTACTGGGACAGTTTAGCAAGCTTTATCCGGAAATCAGTTACAGCATGCAAATCGGAAACAATCAGCAAATCTACAGACAACTGAAGGAAGGAAATATTGAACTTGCTTTCCTGGCGGGCAAAATGCCGGGCAAACAACTGGACGCCATAAGTGTGGTTGAAGATGAGCAAGTTCTGATTGTATCACAGCGCCATCCCTGGAGCAGCCGTTTTTCAATAGAAAAAGAAGAGCTGTTTGGGCAACCGCTTATCTTACGCGAACGGGGTTCCGCTAGCCGCAAGGATATGGAAGAAGCATTTCATAAAGTAGGGTTAGAGCAGGATAAATTATTGATCGTGGCGGAGTTTTACAGCCTGGAAGCTATTAAATTAGCCGTGGAGTCAGATCTGGGTGTTGCGCTTATTTCACTGTGGGCTATAGCCAAAGAACAGAAACTAAATATTCTTCATGCTGTAAAAATCAATGGGGTTGAACTTGTGCGGGAGATTCGTGCGGTGATGCTAAATGAAAACAGCCTGACAGAGGTAGCTTCCCGATTTTTGCACTTTACCATAAACACAATGAAAGTTGTCTAGGGGACGGGGTTGTTGACAACTTTTTTCCAAACAGACCATTGTAGTTTTCGGTAGTGTTGTCAACAACCCCGTCCCCTAGACAACTCTGCAGCGCTTGACATCTGTTTAAGCCTTCAGGTAAACTTTAGCCAGGGACACAACTATTGTGCAGTCAATGCGGCAGCTGAAAAACAGGTTTGTCTCAGTTTTTGGGCAAACTCCCAGACCGCCGATAACTGATTTCAAGACCCGCTTTCGACTTGGTAAAAATGTATACACCTATTTAAGTACATAGAACAGTTTCGCCATATATAAAACAGGGGGTAGAGTTCAGATGAAAAGCAAACTTTTTGTTGGGCTGTTGTGCCTGGGGTTATTGCTGGTTACGCTGGCGGGGTGCAGGGCAGCAGAGGAACCCGTAGTAGAACCGGAAGAACAAGCTACGGATCGAATTATTAATATCGGGGTATTACACGGACCCACCGGCATGGGCATTGTTCAATTAATGAATGATCAAAATTACAATATTGAAGTTGTGGGAAGTCCCGATGACTTGATCGGTAAGATTGTAACCGGCGCCATTGATATCGCTGCCGTGCCTTCAAATCTTGCCGCTGCTCTTTACCAGCGCACTGAGCGACAGATTCAACTGCTTGCCATAAATACACTCGGTGTAATCTACATACTGGAAGACGGTGAAAATGTAACGTCAATAGCGGACCTTGAAGGAAGAACACTTTACGTAAGCGGTAAAGGCACCACCCCGGACTTTGTTATTCAGTATTTGCTGAAAGAGTATGGTTTGGAACCGGGCAGAGACGTCATAATCGATTATTTTACCCAGCATGCAGACCTTGCTGCAATCATGGTCGCTGGACGGCACGACCTTGCATTGCTGCCTCAACCTTTTGTTACTACCGTTTTAATGGGAAATACTAATTTGAGAGTTGCCCTTGATTTAACAGAGGAATGGAGAAATGTCCTGGGGACAGATCTGCCAATGGGAGTAATTATTGGGCAGAAGGAATTTATATTGGAAAACGAAGCAGCCTTGCTCACCTTTTTAGAAAAATATGAGCAGTCCATCAACTTTGTTAATACAAACATTCCGGAAGCAGCAGCATTAATCGCCGAACATGGCATTTTACCAAACGCCCAAATTGCCGAAAGAGCGATTCCCTATAGCAATATCGTCTTCATCAGCGCAACAGCAGGAAAACCCCTTCTGGACGATTTTTACAATGTGCTTTATAACTTCAATCCTCAGTTTATCGGGGGGGAAATTCCAGATGACGAATTCTATTTTCTCCGGTAAAAATATTTTTGTTAAAATGTTAATTTTGTTCGCCTGGCTTGCTGTTTGGCAAGCCTTTTATTCTATCATCCAAAATGAAATATTAATTCCGGCGCCAGTCGATGTCTTAACCCGTCTCGGTGAACTTTTGTTTATTCGGTCGTTTTGGGTTAGCATCTTTTTCACCATCTCCCGAGTGTTTATTGGGGTCTTCCTGGCAGTAGCAGCAGGGGTTGTGCTGGGAATTGCCTCCGGTTTGAGTAAGCTGTTTTATGATATGCTATCTCCAATGGTGGTAGCCATAAAGTCCACTCCGATCATGTCGTTTATTATCGTAGCTCTGGTGTGGTTTGGGTCCAACAATGTTCCCATCTTTATATGCTTTTTAATCGCTTTTCCGATTGTCTGGACGAACATACAGGAAGGCATCCAAAGCGTGGATAAAAAGTTGCTGGAAATGGCCACCCTGTACCGGGTGCCTAAATTGAAAATTCTAATGAACGTATACCTGCCGGAAATATATCCTTTTTTTATTTCCGGTTTTTTAACGATTATTGGTTTAGGGTGGAAAGCCACTGTGACTGCTGAAGTTTTAAGTCACCCTATGCATGCATTGGGGAGCAGGCTTTATGATGCAAGAATTGCTATTAATTCTATTGATCTTTTTGCTTTAACACTATCAATTATTGGCATAAGCCTCCTTATTGAACTGATCATCATCCGGTTTATCACGAATCCTCAAAAGGGGAAATTTCTCAGTGTCAGTTGAAATAAGAAACCTCAACAAATCTTATAATGGACTGCAGGTTGTTAACAATTACAGTTTTCTGTTTGAAGACGGTAAGATTTATTGCCTTTTTGGGCCTTCCGGATGCGGCAAAACAACGCTGTTACATATTATTGCAGGCATTCTTCCCTACGATAGCGGAATAGTCCTTGGAGTTGAAAATAAAAAAATCTCCATGGTCTTCCAGGAGGACAGACTGCTGCCCTGGCTAACGGCAGAGGATAATATCAAGTTTGTGATGGCTGAGCGGACTTTTGATAGCACAAAATACTTGAGATCCGTGGGCCTGGAAGAATTCAAGCATTATTTCCCACGCCACCTAAGCGGAGGAATGAAGAGGAGAGTGGCACTGGCCAGAGCCATGGCTTTTAACGGCCAGCTGATCCTTCTGGATGAACCGTTCAAAGGAATTGACGATACATTAAAAATGGGAATCATGAACGACATAATGGAACAAAAAAGAAATGATCAAACCATCATTTTAACCACCCACAACCTGGACGAAGTAAGGTACATGGCAGACGAAATTTTGTATTTCGACACCAACATAAAATAATCACGGCAACAGGGGAGATATAACGCCTCACCTTTAAGCCTTGCCATCGGAGTGGAAATACTGCAGGCCCCTTCCCGGGGGGAGGGCCTTTTTATCTCCTCCCCCGATAGACCCGTCTGGACCAGCATACGAGGCATTATGCTCCCCTGAAGCGACACAAATATATCAAAACATCTTGCTCAGTGAATACCCCAGGGAAGATCCATCCCGGTGAAGATGGCTTCGGGGTCAGTGCGTACATTTACACAAGCGGGCAAGCCACTGGCAAAAGCTTTCTCTAAAGCTGGCCTAAGTTCAGCTAACTTTTCAACATAAACACCAAAACCACCCAATGCTTCCACCATCAGGTCGTAGCGTCTTATTCCAAGCTCACAACCGACCACGCGCTCCCTGCCGTAGGTCTGGCGTTGAACACGCCGTATCTGGCCCCATCCTGAGTCGTTAGAGACTACAACCACTATTGGAATTTTATGCCTTATAGCGGTATCAAACTCCATGGCACTTAGCCCCAGAGAGCCGTCTCCGGAAATTACAACCAGGGGACGGTCAGGCTGGGCTAACTTGCCGGCGATGCCAAATGGTAATCCTACACCAAGATGGCCAAAAGCGCCGACCCACTGTAACGACGCGGGAGACAGGGCATCCAGTGAGAGAACCGCAAAACCGGCGATATCACCCCCATCGGCAACTACCGCTGCATCCCTGGGTAAAAATTCGCGCAGTTCGCGGCAGAGTCGGGCGGGGTGAATCGGCTCGGCGTTTGATTGAGCACCCTCATCAATAGTCTCACGAGCCGCGGCTTTCAACACTTGCACCATTGCCGGCCAGGACGAATCAATATTTAATTTTGTTCCGTCCAAGGCAGCCTGAAGCTGCTGAAGCACCGCCTTGATATCCGCAGGCAAGCCCACTTCAACTGGACGGTTTTTACCGATATCGCCCCCCTCAATATCGACCTGAATCATCTTCAACGCAGAATTAAACAAAGGCGGTCTGCCGTAACCGACTGTCCAATCGAAACGTGTACCCAAGACCAGCACCACATCGGCCTGCATCAACCCCAGAGGGTAAAAACCCCCGGCGAGGGGATGATCCTCGGGGATAGTTCCCCGGGCCATAGTACGGGTATAAACCGGGATACCGGTAGCTTCAACAAAAGCCTGTAATTCGGCGGCGGCTCCGGACCACCATACCCCGCTACCAGCCAGAATTACCGGGCGTTCAGCCTTGGCCAATAACTCCGCAGCTGCCTTAATCCCTTCCGGGCAAGCCTGAGGGCGCAAGTGCGAACAATAGTTAGTGGGATAACGGACCGTTCCCGATGCCGGTTCCTGGTTGATAATATCAATCGGAACTTCCAGGAAGACAGGCCCGGGCCGTCCCGTGACAGCCTGACGAAACGCCGTCGCCACATATTCAGGCAGGCGCTCGACTTGATAAACAGAACGTGCCCACTTCACCAGGGGACGAACCAGTGCCAGTTGATCTACATCCTGCATGGAACCCAGGTCTCGACGGGCCATAGAACTTCGTCCGGCGATGACGACCACCGGAGCAGCGCTTTGCGATGCCACTGCAATGCCAGGCAAAGCATTGACCACGCCCGGTCCGGCAGTGACTACGGCAACTCCCGGTTTTCCGGTAAAACGGGCCCAGCCCTCAGCCATATGTAACGCTCCCTGCTCATGCCGGGTGTCAATGATGCGCAGTCCCTGCGAAAGGCAACCGTCGAAGATCGGGTTAATATGCCCACCGCTAAGCGCAAAAATCAACTCCACTCCTTCATTTTTCAGAGCCCGAACAATTAAATCGCCGCCATGCCGCTTTTTCCGTTCCATTTTAAAACCCCCTTCATTTTGTTTTACTGTATTTTAACCAACACCTTGACATCAGGGCAGCTTTTTTCCAACAGGGAATCGAAACCACTGTCACGAATCTCTTCCAGAGATACTATGCGAGATATTATCGGTTTAAGGTCTATACCTCCCTCTGCCAGGATGCACAAAGCCCGGCGAAATTCTTCTGCTGTTGCGCCATATGATGTCCTGAGCTGTATTTCACGTGTGACCAAACCCAAAAAGAAAATCTCCACTGGTATCTCGCAGATACCCAAGATTAAAACTGTTCCGCCTTGCCTGGATAAATTGCCCGCATCACGAATTGTATCGGGCAATCCAACACACTCAAAAACCAAGTCTGCCCCTGCCCCGTCTGTTAACCTGTAAAGATGGTCATCCACATTGTCCCGTAAAGGATTCAGCACAACATCTGCCCCCATTTGGCACGCCACCGCGGCCCGGGCCGGATTTACTTCCAGCACTATAACCTTATTTAATCCCTGCCTTTTTAATTCCGCTAAAACAAAAAGGCCCACTGTACCTGCACCTACAACCACGGCAATCTCTTCTGCCGTTGCTTCCACCTTATTGATCGCATGTACAGCCACGCTCAGCGGCTCAACCAGAGCTCCGTACTCCAGAGGCATACCAGATGGAATTTCGCAAAGACTTTCCTCCGGTACAAGCAGATAATCCGCCATCGCACCATCCCTGGTTACCCCGATCACATTCATAGCCTTGCAAATATTGTCCTGCCCATCCCGGCAAGGGCGGCAATCATGACAGGCCAGGGACGCAGTCCCGGTCACCCTTTGCCCTGGGCACCATTCAGTTACTCCGGGTCCAACTGACTCGATAATCCCGGCATATTCGTGCCCGACTGTCATTCCATAGGGAAACATCCCTGCCTTATAGGCATGCAGATCTGACCCACAAATACCGCAGAAACCTACCTTGATCAGCGCTTCACCAGGACCAGGCTGCGGTTTGGGCTTTTCGATCACCTGCATGTCTTCCGGCCCATTTAACACCAGTGCTTTCATTAACATCCCTCCAGTAATGTAATATTTTTTTAGATTGCTGAATGTGCTTACCTCTGAGTTACAAAAAAATTGCTGATTTTTGAGGATACTAGCCTTTAGCTGATGTCAGCCAAATCCTCAATTCTTTCTTTGATTCTCGCATAAAGCGTCTCTTCATCATCCAGATTCAGGCTAAGGGCTTTTTGCGGACAAATTTCAACACAACGACCACAGCCACGGCAGTCATTACCGATTACCATTTTCCCATCCTGCATCAAAATGGCCGCGACAAAACACTTTTTGGCACACAAGCCGCAACCACTGCATTTCTGCGCATCACCGGTAATCGAGATACCTGGGAGCCGCTTGTAGGCCCGATCCAAATTGGGACCGCGCCGTTTCATATAGGTGCGATAGAGACAGCAGCAATCGTCACAAAAACAAATAAACATAAGCTTGTTAAAATTGGTTAACCCAAATGCCAGGGGGTCGATCCAGACATGAGCAATATTGGCAATTAACCCAACATCAGCAGCTTTTTGCACGTACGCAAAAGCCTCTTCATGGGTAACAAACCTGCCATGCGAAGGATGCATTCTGGCAACTGATTTACCCAAAGCTATGCACCCAATGTTTCTGGGGTAGTGATCACACTTCAGGCGGCCACGACAGATGCACTCATCCAGGATGAAGATTTCTGATGCCATCGTCAAGATCCTCTGTACCACCTGCTGCGGGATAGATCTGCTTTCCGGAACAGGCACCTTGACATTAATCGGGATGGAGGTTACTTCGTTATAAGGGTAGGCGAAAAACGGATTTATGATCCACCTCAGAATGGGCAAAGCGCTCCATTTCTTACCGGCTTTGATAATTGGCCAGCTGAGCCTAACAGCAGTTCTCACTATTTTTTTGCTCGGGCCAAAATGGAATATTTTTAGCATCCCTTGTTACTCCAGTTCTATTCATGATTACTGCCTCTAAACATACCCTGAATTTCTAATCGAAGCCAATTACACCAGTTTTCCAATCCTTCGTCGGTTTTGCAGGAAACCTTGAAAATTTGAACAGTGGGATTGATTCTGCACACTTGCTTTTCTAACGCATGCAGGTCAAAATCCGAATGTTCAAGATAATCAATTTTGCTGTCAACCGATACATCACAAACAGAAAAAAATCAAAGAATATTTCAACTCCTTGTCGTCCGCTTCCGGAACACTCAAGATCGCGACCTTGCAAACAGCACCAGTATCATACTCAGAAGGGCAGACCAGGTTGCCGGCATTAGCGATCATTATGAGGTCCACTGTGTCCAGGTCCATTGTAATCAGAGCAGCGTGAACCAGGGGAGCACAAAGATGGCAAATACCTCCAGTCCGTAGTGCGGAGTTGAACAGCCTATATTCCTGCAGCGACAATTTTTTCAGAATCACTTTGAGACTCAAGTTTACCTTCGTTTACGGCAATCCGGAAAACACTCCTGAATCGTCGCACAGTTTCCAAAATTAAACTGGTTTTTCCAGACCCAAGGAAAGTCATTATATTGAGCATAAATGCTTTTAATCTCTCGGCCGCAAACGAATCTCATCTTCAAGATTCATGAAATCAGCAAGGATACATTCTTTGATATCAATTAGCCGAATCGCCTTCATAAAAACACCCCGACACTTTCTATCAAAAAATCCCGTCTTGATATCCGAACGGTTCCAACACTAATACAGCATGGGTAAATAATAGTGATCCATCTTAGATCTGCCGTAAAAGTATTTTTACATTCCTCACACTCAAAAACCGCCGGCACAACTTTAATTCTGAGCTTACTTCCTTCGGCAACTGTGCCACTACTTGGATAATCAAAATAGCGCTGCATCCACTCTTCCCTAAAATCACGCATTCCTCCAACCTGCAAATCAATGCTTACAATTTGCCGGGCTCTATTACTTTCAGCATGCTTCAGAACAACTTTGAGTGCCTCCTCTAATACGGCTAATTCATGAATAGTTGCTCCCTCATTCCCAAAAGATCAGACTAACTGGCATCTATTGCTTTTTCACTGTCAGTAAAACACTTGACCGGTCATGGCCCAATTACGTCCCTAAAAAGTCACCGATGGCCGAAAATGATATTCGATTCTCCGGCACGTTATTGAACAAAGCTTAACACCTGCTATTTATATATATATTTCCACCATGTAAAGCCAAATAGAAGGGTGAACAAAAAAGAATCAATAGTTGAGTAACCGGCTGCCTTCCCCTTGGCTATACCAACGGTAACAGCCTCAAGGAAGTGTATAATAAAATACAAAGCAAATATGTACCACAGATCAAACCGTATCCACAGATAGACGACCACTATCCAACCGGCTACCGCACCAATCCTGCCTATCTCGCCTTGCAATTTTCCGGACAACATCAGCATAACCCCCTATAATTTTGGGGCACGAGAAAAATTATTACAGTGCCTGGAACTTCCTGTACACCTTTGGCCCCAGCCTATGCCATATCATGGATAGGTTTATGCATTGTATTGTACTCTTAAAGGTTCGCTACTTTTTCGGCAATCCCCCAACCTCTTCATTTATACGTTTAAACAATTCTCCAACTGTTAAATCGAGATCATCCACGTGGATACTTACGGCAAATTGCGGACAAAAATCGGCACAAATACCACACATTTTACACAGAGTATCATCACGATCAGCCTTGTTGTCACGAATCGAAATTGCACCTGTGAAACACACCCCAGCGCAACAACTACAGCCAATGCATTTGTCATGGTTTATAAGAATTGATATTCCTTCAAGCCGGTGAAATGTAGCCTGCGCCTCTGGTGACAGATGTTTATAGCCATAAAATATGGTGCAGCAGCAAGGGCAGCAGAAACAAACGGTGAGAAAAGGTCTGTCTCTGGAGACATTCCATATAACATTATCTCCAGCGGCATGCCCCATGAATGGTATCAACCCGGCCCCAACAGCTTTATGAAGGTGTTCAATGGCTTCTTCAACTGAGATATGACGCGCCACAGTGGTATCTTCTTCCTCTGTAGCCTCACCAATATGCAAACAGCCTAAAGAAACACTGTATCTTATGCACTGCCTGGCCTCCCTGCATGTACACCGATGGATAATGGTGCGATGGGTAGAGTGGCGTATAATATCCTCTAATATGAATACCGGTAACGCTGTATTAGTCGATTCTATTTGAACATTCACAGGTAAATGTGAGATGTTGAAGTTTTCAGGAGTAAATGATTTGGCTCTTACTTTGACCAAAACCTTGCCGATAATTGGCATCGACGGTTTGACATACGATAATTTCCATGCTTTCGCCAATGCTCGAAGGTACCAACGCGGTCTTCCACCCATGCCCAGCCCTCCCTCAAGCCTGCACCATTTCAAAAATTATTTGCACAAAATTAACCGAAGCTTAACAACTGTAACGTAAATAAATATTCCCACCATGTAAAGCCGAATAGAGGGGTGAACAAAAACGAATCAGTAGCTGAATAATAAGTTGCTTTCCCCTTGCTTCAACCGACGAAACAAGATCCTATAAAGCGAAAAACTAAATCCTTGGCAAAGAAGTATCACAAATCAAACCGTTCTCAGTGAAACACGGCTGATAGCCAATAGGCCAGATTCGCACCTGTCATCAATAGTTTCCTTCTCAACTCTTTAGATACCACATTATTAATCCCCATTGTATTA
>DATIKA010000329.1:0-7521 GCA_035478055.1 Candidatus Limnocylindrales bacterium
CCTCGTCTGAGAAACAGTAACCAGGAAAAAGGAGCCATTGTCGTCTTGATCGGAGTTTTCAACTGAAATAATCTGTCGCAAATTAACTGCCTTGTTAGGCATAATGATGAAATAATCAGTACGAATCAAGAAACCAAATATGAATATGAGAAGAACGATTATTGCTATTTTAATAACTTTTTGTAATCTCAAGGACAGACCTTCCTTCAAGCCGGCGAGCATTCGCCTGCTCACTTCGTCATCCGGCGGTTTAACAATAACATAGCACGACTCAGCTAACCTATAATCCGGAGAACATAGCAAATAATGTAAATGCCAAGGAACAAAACAAGCACCCCGCCGCTGCGAAGCACCAACAGGTAGAGCTTGTTTGGCGGGACATCCTTAATTTTACGGCCCACATGTAAATACCAAAACAGTCGCGGTCGGAGAGCAGATACAGCACCGATGACAGTAATAAACAGGCCGAAAAAGAGCAGGCTGTCAGGGTTTACCGGGGAAAGAACATTACCATTGGAGGCAACCGCCCCCATAGTCCCGCTCGGAAACAACAACGTCGCAATTAAGATTAAGATTGCCGCACCAATATTTAAGTAATCCATAATTTTAAAGCCTCTTTATCCTCATCTGGGGTGATCAATGGAACCGTTCCTGCAGTTAAGCTCTGTAGTAAATTAAAGCAAACCAACGCCGTAGTGTTCAACGGCAATAGTAATTATAACTTAAACTTTGAGACAATCATAGCAAGCACTTCCGCCGGCACCAAACCGCTGATGTCACCCCCAAAAGCGGCTATTTCTTTAACAATACTGGAACTTAAATAGGAATATTTACTATTGGTCATCATAAATAAAGTTTCAATCGAGGGGTTTAATTTTTGATTGACCAAAGCCATCTGAAATTCAAATTCAAAGTCGGAGATTGCACGCAAGCCCTTGATGATAATATTAATTTTTTTCTGCTCGGCATAGTCTATCAATAAGCCCTGGTAATAATCAACCGTTACATTCAGATATGATGCAGTAACCAGTTTCAGCATTGCTATTCTTTCTTCAATGCTATATGTGACTACTTTGCGCGGATTCTCCAGGATGGTAACTGTGAGGTGATCTACAATCTTGCTTGCCCGCATGATAACATCCAAATGCCCATTAGTTACAGGATCAAAACTGCCAGGATAGATTGCTCTGAACAAAAACATTTCCCCCTTCGAATGTATTGAAAATAACATTTACACAATCTTAATTTTCGATATTTAGCGGTCATAACCTGCAAAGCCGTGCTTTTAAATAACCAGAGTTACAAGCGATGCTGCGGCGCGCAAAAAAAACCGACCCCTCGTATATCATCTTCCATTAAATATTTTTTTGTTGATCCCGTCAAGTTCTAATCCACCTGCAAGAGCGGACCGAGGTGACCCTATACCTTTATTCTGCAATCAGCTAAGAACCACTACGGTGATAACGGCCATGCTGTGCGGTTACTTTAAAAATGCGGCCTTTCCTTTTTATAACCCACGTTTCATCGGCACACACCGACTGCTCCATTCTTGCGATATTAAAACCTTGCTTCTCAAGAGTGATTTTTCATCACGACAATCAACAGGGAGGATTGTATTTCTGCTGCTCAGTTATCCCCCCGAGAGGGTGACATTTTCTCTGACTATTGTCTGAAAAAAAATTTTCTTGCTTTCTTCAAGAAACTCTGTTATAGTGATGAACTAATAGAATTATGAAATACCATGAAGGGGAATAAACCTTTAGCAAACCATCCAGAGAAGGGCTTCGCAGGCTGTAAGAGCCCTGGCAGTTAAAGGAATAAGCCGCCCCGGAGTTGCTGCGCCGAAGACTGAAAATGTTTGTAGGCACAGCCGGTTGCAATACCGTTAACCTAAACGAGAGGCTCCTGCATGTGGGGCAACTGGAGTGGTACCGCGGGTATTAGCCCGTCTCTTTGTTATTAAGAGACGGGCTTTTTAATTCTACGAACCAGGCTCGGATAGAGAAAGAAATTAAGTAACAGAGGGGGAACACCAAAGTGACTATTGACTGGCAAAATTTTTTCGCACATCGCACAAAAAACATCACCGGCTCGCAGATACGCCAGTTTTTCGCACTGACAGAACGACCGGAGATAATTTCTTTTGCCGGCGGATTTCCAGATAACGATTTTTTCCCTCGGGACGATATTGCCGCAACCCTGGCGCAGATGGTAAAAGAAGAGGGACAACTCGCATTGCAGTATGGACCCACTGAGGGCAGCTATGAACTGCGCGTTTTACTGGCCGGCAAAATGAGCCTTAACGGTGCTCCCTGCGAAATAAACAATTTGATAATCACGAACGGATCTCAACAGGGCCTTGATCTGCTTTGCCGCACACTGGTTAATTCAGGTGATGCAGTCCTGGTTGAAGAACCCGCCTATATCGGGGGTGTGGGCGCAATTAAATCGTATGGCGGTAATCCGGTCGGCATAACAATCGATCAGGACGGGCCAATCCCGGAAATAATGGAAGAGACCATAAAAAAGTTGATCAAGCTGGGGAAAAAACCACGGATGTTTTATACAGTCCCCAATTTCCAAAACCCAACAGGCGTCACGACAAGTTTGGCGCGGCGGTTAGATATTCTTGCCATAGCAGACCATTACAACCTGGTTATCATCGAAGACGATCCCTACAGCGAACTTTGCTACGAAGGGGAAGTACCACCCAGCTATAAATCATTGGATCAATGTGATCGGGTTATCTATCTTGGTTCTTATTCGAAAGTAATTATTCCGGGCATTCGTATCGGTTGGATAGCCGGTTCGGAACCTCTCATGGAAAAAGTAACCCTGGCCAAGCAGACCACCGACCTTTGTTCCAGTTCCCTCGGCCAACTGTTATCTTACCGCCTATCACAGGATGGTTATCTGGACCGACATATAGCCCGCCTCAATGACCACTACCGGCAGAAAAAGAATACCATGCTGGATTCTATGCAGCAGTCTTTCCCGGCAGATGTTACCTTCAGTCGTCCCCGGGGTGGTTTCTTTATCTGGGTGAGCTTCCCTTCCCATTTCCCGACTAGCAAAGAACTTTTAACTATGGCCCTGAAGCGGCAGGTGGCTTTTGTTCATGGCGAGGGATTTTTTAGTAACGGTGGTGGTTCCCACACTGCCCGGTTTTCATTCAGCCAACCAAAAATAGAAGATATCCACGCCGGAATCAAAATCTTTGGGGATATTCTCCTGGAAATTCACGTTCATAGCCAAACTAAAGCAGCCATCATTTGAGTTGAATACTTGATTCTGCCAAATGTAGCTGCACATAATTTTTTATACTCCAGACCTGCTGTTTTCCGCAAAGGAATCCACATTCAGGTATAATCAGCATAGCAATAGTGCCAGTTGATATTGTAACTTTCTGAAGGCAGTGAGCTGTTCACTGCCTTCAGATGAGAATGATCATGACCCTTTTTTATCCAACCCAAAACACTCTGAACTAGAAAGGTGCGGCTCATGCCATCACTAGTAATCGTTGACAGCGGAAGCGCCAATCTGAACAGCATTTACAAGGCTCTTCAAATAGTTTCGCTCCAATCAGTCATTTCTGATAACCCACCTGTGATCGCTTCGGCAGATGCTGTTATTTTCCCCGGCGTGGGCTCCTTCGAATATGCCGCTGCTCTGCTTGAGCGAAAAGGTCTGTCCGAAGTATTATTGGAAGTGATCGCCGCGGGGAAGCCCTTTCTGGGTATTTGCCTGGGTATGCAGCTTCTTTTTAGCAGCAGCACAGAATCATCCTCTCTAACCGGTAATTCAAGCGGACTTAACGTTGTGCACGGTCTGGTAAAGCGTTTCCCCTGCAACCTTCATGTGCCCCACGTCGGATGGAATCAGGTCAACCTGTGCTTCGACCACCCTCTTTTTGATGGACTGAGTGATGGTGCTTATTTTTATTTTACCCATTCCTATTACGCCCAACCCGATCTGGAAAGCCATACCCTGGCGCTTACCGAATACGGTTTTCCTTTTACATCGGCAACAGTTGTAAATAGTTTGTGCGGTGTTCAGTTCCATCCGGAAAAGAGCGGTCCGGCAGGCTTGCGTCTGCTCAGTAATT
Source organism: Candidatus Limnocylindrales bacterium (assembly GCA_035478055.1). GTDB lineage: Bacteria > Bacillota > Dethiobacteria > DTU022 > DTU022 > DATIKA01. Next base: position 4,106 of record DATIKA010000329.1, read on the forward strand.
TTGGTAAGATCATAGCCGATCTTTAAGATGCTTTAACCAATAAAATAGCAAAAGAGGCCTTATAATATGCTGGCAAAAAGAATAATTCCCTGTTTAGATGTGCGAGACGGCCGCGTGGTCAAAGGAACCCGCTTTGTCAATTTAAAAGATGCAGGAGACCCTGTGGAAATGGCTGGCTTTTACAACCGCGAAGGCGCTGATGAACTGGTTTTTCTTGATATTACCGCCTCGGTTGAAGGGCGGCGAGCCATTGTGGAAGTGATCCGTAAAACCGCAGAGGCCGTTTTCATTCCGCTTACTGTAGGTGGCGGTATTGATTCTGTTGATTTTATGCAGGAACTATTACAGTGCGGTGCGGACAAAGTATCTCTTAACACCGCGGTGTTGAAAAACCCTGAGCTGATCCGTTCCGGAGCAGAACGTTTCGGCAGCCAATGCATCGTTGCAGCCATAGACGCCTGCCGGGTAGAATTGCCTTCCCCGAATGCATCCCAGCGGTGGGAAGTTTATAGCCATGGCGGACGCCTTGCCACAGGACGCGATGTTATTGAGTGGGCGGCAGAAGTTGAACAGCTTGGTGCCGGAGAAATCCTGTTAACTTCAATGGATGCCGATGGCACTTTAGATGGCTATGACAATGCTTTACTGGCGGCTGTAGCTGATGCTGTGCGCATTCCGGTTATTGCTTCCGGCGGAGCGGGCACACTGGAACACCTCTACGAAGCGCTAACTATTGGCAAAGCGCATGCTGTCCTGGCGGCATCGATCTTGCACTACGGCACTTACAGTATCGCCGCCATAAAAGATTATCTTGCAGCGAAAGGTCTGCCGGTACGACCGGTTATCAGCTAGTTTGATTATGTTTTGCGGGAGGAGTTTGGCATATGAAGGAACAGGGTACATTCAGGGTAAAAAAAGGGATGGCACAGATGCAAAAAGGCGGCGTGATTATGGATGTCACGACGGTAGAGCAGGCTCGTATCGCTGAAAAAGCCGGAGCAGTTGCGGTAATGGCACTTGAGCGTGTTCCGGCTGATATAAGGGCGGCTGGCGGTGTGGCGCGGATGGCTGATCCCGAGATGATCTTAAAAATTATGGATACGGTAACGATTCCCGTTATGGCCAAAGTAAGAATCGGCCATTTTGCCGAAGCACAAATATTAGAAGAACTCGGCGTGGATTACATCGATGAAAGCGAAGTGCTGACTCCGGCCGACGAACAGTATCATATCAATAAGCACTTGTTTAAGGTACCTTTTGTTTGCGGAGCAAGAGATTTAGGGGAAGCACTGCGGCGTATTTCTGAAGGAGCGGCCATGATTCGCACCAAGGGCGAGCCGGGTACAGGTAATGTAGTTGAAGCGGTTCGTCACATGCGCAAAGTGATGGATCAAATCCGACAGGTAATCGGCAAATCTGAGGATGAGCTGGTAGTGCTGGCCAAAGAACTGGGCGTATCCCTGGAGTTATTGGCAGATGTCAGAAAAGCCGGCCGCTTACCAGTAGTTAATTTCGCTGCCGGCGGAATTGCTACGCCGGCGGATGCTGCACTGATGATGCAACTTGGCTCTGACGGAATTTTTGTCGGTTCGGGTGTTTTTAAAGCGCGGAATCCTCAAAAGGTAGCCGAAGCGATTGTTCAGGCGACACTGCAATATAACGATCCCAAAATTCTGGCTGAAGTATCGAAAGGGTTGGGCGAAGCAATGCCGGGGCTGGAAATGTCATCACTGACTTTGGCCGAACGGATGCAGGAACGGGGAGTATAACAAAGTATGATCATCGGCGTCCTGTCGGTTCAAGGTGCAGTGTCTGAACATTTGCATCAACTCAAAAGCTGCGGAGCAGAAGCAGTTGCGGTGAGAAATGCTGCAAGCCTGGCTGGGGTTTGCGGGTTGATTATTCCGGGCGGGGAAAGCACAACTATCGGCAAGTTAATTGAACTTTTCGGATTAACTGAAGCAATCCGGGAACGTTATCATGATAACAGCCTGGCTCTTTTCGGAACCTGTGCCGGGATGATCTTGCTGGCCAGGGAAGTTGTTGACGGCATTGAGGGTCAACCGGGCCTCAAACTAATGGATATTACTGTCAGGCGTAATGCTTTTGGCCGGCAGCGCGACAGTTTTGAAGCTCCTGTACATTTAAAAACATTCGACTCTCCCATCACCGGGGTGTTTATCCGAGCGCCGATTATCGACGGAATCGGGCAAAGCGTGGACATTCTGGCATCTTTACCGGAAGGCATTGTTGCCGCCCGGCAAGACCGGATCCTGGTAACCTCTTTTCATCCTGAACTGACGGACGATCTGCAGCTGCATCAGTATTTTTTAAAGATGTGCGAACAGATTTGATTTAAAATATCCCGAAAATCAATGTTTGCCTCAGTCTTTACTTTTACTCCCACTCAATGGTGCCAGGTGGTTTTGCGGTTATATCATAAACTACTCTGGCAGCAACGGGTATTTCCCTGGTTATACGGGTCGACACCCGCTCCAGAAGCCCGAAAGGCAGTCTGGCCCAATCCGCAGTCATGGCATCCTTTGAATTAACTGCCCGCAAGGCAAACACCGGGCCATAATGACGGTCGTCTTCTTTAACCCCTACCACATTAACTCCGGTCAAGACTGCAAAATATTGCCACAGATCGTCAGCCAAAGCGGCTTGTTCGACCTCTTCTCTGAAAATAGCATCAGCCTGCTGCAACAATGCCAATTTTTCGGCCGTAATATCCCCGATGATGCGCACAGCCAGACCCGGCCCTGGAAAGGGCTGTCGTTTCAGAATCGCATCTGGCAAGCCAAGTTCTTCACCAACCAGCCTCACTTCATCTTTGAACAACTCACGCAGTGGTTCAACAAGTTCAAAACCCAGTTCAGCCGGTAAGCCACCCACATTATGATGCGATTTTATCACCGCCGCTCCATAAGAGGAACCGCTTTCAATAACATCAGGGTAGATCGTGCCCTGGGCCAGGTACGCAATGTCACCCATGGAAAGAGCTTTCTCCTTAAAAACATTTATAAATTCAGCACCGATAATACGCCTTTTTTCCTCCGGATCGCGCACCTCGGTCAAGCATCTTAAAAAACGCTCCCGGGCATCGATATGGATAAACTGCCCTTTGAGCCTCTTTCCATATACCTCAACAACCTGCTCGGCTTCTCCCAGGCGGAGCAGCCCATGATCAACAAAAATATACACCGCTCGCTCCGCCAAAGCCCGGTCTAACAAAAACGCAACCACCGATGAATCAACCCCACCGCTCAAGGCGCAAACTACCTTTCCATGCGCCCCAACAGTACTTCTAATTTTTTGAACGGCATCCTCAACAAAAGCACGTGGTGTCCAGGATCGGCTGCACCCGCAAACATGATACACGAACTGATGCAAAACAGAACTGCCACCAGGAGTCT
>DATIKA010000330.1:0-1607 GCA_035478055.1 Candidatus Limnocylindrales bacterium
ATAATATCCCGGTCTTCATTGCCAGCGATCCGGTCTGGGCCGCCCGTTTTGCCGAAAAAAACCTGCCCCTGATCGGCGATGATATTAAATCGCAGATGGGAGCAACCATTTTACACCGTGCCCTGACTGAATTGTTCGGCAAGCGTGGCGTGAAACTTGATCGTTCCTACCAGTTGAATACCGGTGGTAATACCGATTTTCTGAATATGAGCAGTAAGGATCGAATTGTTACCAAAAAAATATCGAAAACGGAAGCGGTACAATCGGCAGCAGTGAAGCGACTGAAAGACCGCGACATTCACATAGGTCCCAGTGATTATGTGCCCTGGCAAAAAGATAATAAAGTATGTTTTCTGCGTATGGAAGGTCAAATTTTCGGCAATGTGCCGATAAACCTGGAAATGCGCTTGAGTGTCGAAGACTCACCCAACTCGGCAGGCATTGCCATCGATGCAGTGCGTTGCTGTAAACTGGCCTTAAACAGAGGCGAAGGCGGCATACTTGAAGGGCCTTCCGCCTATTTTAGTAAACATCCCCCCCGGCAATATTCAGATCACCAGGCCTATCAACTGACGGAAGACTTTATAAACGGCAAAAAATAGCTCCCTACCAAACACTTTCCCCTTGTCCGCAGAACCGCACCTGTTTCAGTTCGGGTCCCGTGTAGGGGGAAAGCTGTTCAGGGTAGAGAGCCGTTATTCCGCCACTGTTGCCTGAGTGCTGCAGATATCTGTATGCCCCGATTACCTCAATCTACAGCGCTACAACGAACGAGCCAGATCGAACCCTTCGCGGATTGCTTCGGTAATTTTACGTGGTTTCGAAGCGTCACCAATCACATGAAGTTCAGTAACTTTGCTTTGCAGCAGTCCGACCAGAGCATCATCCGGCAATGCCCCTACGGCAAGTATTACTGTATCAGCAGGCAGCAGCGTTTCCTGCCCGTCCTTTTCGACCAGAACACCAGCTTCGCTTACCTCTTTCACAGTGTGCTGGTCCATCACCCTGACCCCAAGGCGGTGGATACACTTCAGGACAATCCAACGGGTGCTGATGCCAATATCACGGCCGATTCCTTTCACCAGTTCAACCAGGGTCACTTCTTTAGCGCCTCGGTTAAGCATTTGTCTTAAATTTTCCAGGGTTTCGGCATCATTTTCCATAAAAAATTTCAAGGCTTCCGCTGAAACTGAACCCATTTCGGCTACAGCTACAGCAGTCTCACAGCCAACTGATCCACCACCGATAACCACAACTCGTTTTCCAGGAATAACCGATCCCTCCAACACCGCCAGCGCAGATACTACTTTCGCTGGTTCCTTGATCGGAAATGGAGCATCAGCCGGTCGCGAACCGGTAGCCAGCACCACCACATCAGCCTGTTCGGCGATAATTTCTTCGGCCGTGGCCTCCCGGTTCAAGAATATTTTTACACCGTTCAGAGGCAATTCATGTTCATAGTAGTCGAGAAGCGTGTTGAACTCGTGCTTTCCGGAAGGCATAGCCGCATAGCGGAGGTTTCCGCCCAGGCGAGTTCCTTTTTCCCAAAGTGTAACCTCGTGCCCCCGCACCGCAGCCATTCTTGCGGTTTCCATTCCTGCTGGCCC
>DATIKA010000331.1:0-4896 GCA_035478055.1 Candidatus Limnocylindrales bacterium
TATCCTGCTCCAGTTGTCCTAAGGACATCTGCGCCTTAATTGCAGCAATCTCTATCCCACCCATTTCAAAATTTTCTACATCGGCTTCGACGACAAACATTCTTGATTCGCCGGGAAACAGTGTGAAGGCAAGGGTGATGGTGTTGCCCACCACCGTCATGGTAGCGCCAGGCGCATATACGGTGCTTGCTTTATCCATTTCAAGTGGGATATTGATTTGCAGCATGTAGTTTTCCCGGAAATACTCAAGCGCATCAGTGTTTTGCCGCACATCGAGTATTATCTGCATATGCCCGGCCGCCCCGATCAGATGTTGCACATCAATCTTTTTACCATCAAGCTTGTAAGTAATTTCAAATAACCAGGGCAACTCACGGTTTGCCAGTTCACCCTGGTAATTAATATTACCGTCTTCCTCATCGACCTTAAAGGTGATGCGGTTGCCTTCTATAGCCGGTTCATGGGCATTAGTCAGATTGACTATCGACACATAGTCGCCATAGTCCCTTATTTCCCCGGCAGGCCGGTAAAAAGTGTTAATCACGTTAATCGCTTCCACACCGCCGTCGTTCCCTAAATTTACGAATATCGTTTCGTCCTTAATCGAGGCTTCAGCCTGCCCACTCTGCGGCACCGGACTACTGGCAAATGATGGAGACTGGAAGATCGCAAAAATCATTATTAACGATCCTATAACAAGCCTGGTTTTAGTGAATGCAATAAATTTCTTTTTCATTTTTGTTTTCCCCTTTCATTTCTGAGCCTTTAGAAACCGGTGCGTTAAGGTGGTAATCTTGATCAAGCCATCTCCCATCATGAGAAGCTGAGGCAAGAATGTAAGCACCACCAGGCAGGAGAGCAATGCACCCCGCCCGACAAGAAAGCCCAATGCAGCTATGCTGGGGACGCTCGAGATAAATCCCAATGTAAAGCCTGCCGCGCTCATGATCACCGCTGATGTGATAATTGAATTGCCCGAATCGCTGATAGCCTTTTCCGCCGCCTCGCGCCTGCCCATAACGCGCCTTTCTTCCATATACCTGCCGGTCAAGAGTATAGCATAGTCTATCGTGGCGCCAAGCTGCACCGCGCTTACGATCATGTAACCGATGAAAATGAGCGGGGCACCGGTGAAGTATGGAATAGCCATGTTGAACCAAATAGCTGACTGAATGGCAAAAACCAACAGTATCGGCAATGCCAGAGAACGGAAGGTGATTAATAATATGAATCCCACCGCAAGTATGGCCACCATGCTGGTTATGGTAAAATCATATTCCACCACAGTTTTTATGTCGGATATAGCAGCCGAGGAACCTAACATCCAATATTGCCCGGGATAATATCTATCTGCCACCCTTCTGATATTTTCAACAGCTGCAAATGCAGCCTCGCCTTCTGTCCTGGTATTAAGAAGCACCATCACGCGGGAATAGTTTTCGCTTTGGAAATTATCCCGGACACTTTGGGAAATCATCTCCCGGGGTATAGCCCTATCTACAAGAGTAGCCAGAGCCTGTACATCCGCGACGTGATCAACATGCAGTAAAGCTGAGGACAGATCAGCCTCTTTTGCGATGTCCCCTGATGGAACCATTAAAACCAAGGGATTATAACTCTCAAATACATCCTCTATAACTGTCTGCCCTGATATTTCTCCGCCACCATATAAAAATTGGTTTGAGCCCTGCGCCAGGAAGGCAGGCAAGAGCAATAACAGAATGATTGCCGGGATCACATACCTGAGTTTGCTCACTACTTTGGAAAAGTTTTTAAGGTTGGGCATAAACGGGCGATGCCGGGTACGCTCGACTGCCTGCTCAAAAATCACGATCAGTGCGGGCAGCAGTAGCAACACCGACAGCAGGCTCAACACCACGCCCTTCACCAGCACCAGCCCCATATCGAAGCCTATGCTGTACCGCATGAACATCAGCGCGGCAAATCCGGCAATTGTGGTTAAAGAGCTGGCAGTTATGGTTGAAAATGATTTTTTTAAAGCATTGGTTATAGCCTGTTTGAGCTCAAATCCTTTTGCGCGTTCTTCTCCAAAACGGTGCAGCAGAAAGATGGAATAGTCCATGGTAACAGCAAACTGCAGCAATGACGCGCTAGTCTGGGTAATAAATGATATTTCCCCTACCACAATGTTAGTGCCCATATTAATCAAAACCGACGCCCCTATCGTAGCAATGAACAGTACCGGCTCAATCCACGAGTTTGTTGCTATCAAAAGTATAAGCAGGAAAATTGGTATTACGGAAAGGGTAATTACCAGAATCTCAGATGAAGCGGTCTGCTGGATGTTGAAGGCATCGGCGGCAGGCCCGCGTACGAATATGTTTCCATCGTTGAGCGCCCCTATCTGTTCAATGGCACTTCCCGTCTTAAGGCTGTGGTCATCCTCATAAAACGTAATCAGAAAAAGAGCATTACCATCCCTGTAATAATCATCTACCATATCCTGGTCTAAGAAATCCAGGGGTATTGTCACGTCCGCCATGTCATCAAGCCACACAACATTTTTCACTCCGGATATGCGTTCCATCTCACTTTTTAAGCGCAACACTCCAGGAATACTTACATCCTTTACCATGGCCTGCGCTGAACCTCTAAGTCCGAACTCACGCTCCATCGTCGAAATTGCTTCCCTGGTTTGCATGTCCGCGGGCAGGTACTTGGTATGGTCGTAGTTCACCCTCACCATTGGCGCAAGGACAATACTTATCATGACGGCTGCCGCAAAAAGCGCTAAAAAATATTTTCGCTTTTCAACTACAAATACTGCCATTCGTTCCACAATATTCCTCCACAATAATGAACTATCGTTCGCTTTTGATTCAAAAATTACACAGCCTACGCTGTGTTTTATACCTGAGTAGTATTTCTGCCAATCCTATTCTCGATATCGTCAAAATAAAATACCAACATCCGATTAATAAGCTCTTCTATTCGCTCAGGTTCCTTGATGCGCCTCAGTATCATGAACAGCCCTTCTACAAACCCTGAAGATACCAAAGATATCAACTCGTCATCGGTATCTGTCGTGTCAAAAGACATTTCCTCCTTTATACGCTTGCACCCCATATCACAGAGAGTTTCCAAAAAATCCTCATGTTTTGATCCCTTGCTCTTGTCGGCGATGATCAATAGCTGCCGCCCGTACTTAGAGTAAACACCCATTATGCCCCCGGCAATATGGCGGGCAATGGACTTCACATCGCCACGGTTTCTTCTGTTTAACTGGGATGACTCAAATATGAGGGCTGATATGTTCATGTACCCTGACTGCACTATCTCATCAAAGATCTCGTCTTTGCTCTTAAAATATCGATACAAGTTGCCGGTGGCAACGCGCGCTCCTTTTGCTATCCGCCGCATCTGTGCACCCGAGAAACCATGTTTTTCAAATTCATCCAGGGCAGATCCCAAGATTCTTGCCCTTACTTCTTCCTTCTGATACTGCACTGGCGAACATCAGCTCTCTTTTGCATTAGATAGCAGTCAAAATATACTTCGTCAATATGTCTTGCCGAAAGGGATAAAATCAAGCTACTTCAGGGGAAAATCCCCCCCCGCCAGGCACGCTGCTATGCAGGACAGCAGAAACCTCGTAAGGCTGCCATGGTCAAAAAATTCGATTTCCCTCTGTCGAGACTCTTCCATCTCCCTCATCTCGGATACACATAGGCTCGGAGGTTATTCAAAAACGTCCGCTCAGAGAGAATGTTTATTCACCAGTAGGGCGGGGTTTTAACGTCGGGAAAAGGATTACATCGCGGATCGAAATATTATCTGTAAGCAGCATCACCAAACGGTCAATACCGATGCCTAAACCTCCCGCCGGAGGCATACCATACTCCAAAGCCGTGATGAAATCTTCATCCATGACATGTGCTTCGTCATCGCCCTTCTCACGTTTGGTCAACTGCTGTTCAAACCGTTCACGCTGGTCAATAGGATCGTTTAACTCTGTAAAAGCATTGGCAATTTCCAAGCCGGCGACAAACCCTTCAAAACGGTAAGTCAAACGCGGATCTGACTCTATTTTCTTGGCAAGTGGCGATATTTCTATTGGAAACTCTGTTATAAATATTGGTGATTTTAGCTGTTCCTCACAGAAGTTTTCAAAGAAGATGTACAAAACTTCTCCCCAGGACAGGCCTTTGTCCAACTCCAGGCCAGCTTTTCTTGCCGCCTGGAAAGCCATTTCGTCGTCGGGTATCAGCGCAAAGTCAACGCCGGCATATTTATGAACCATATTAACCATAGTTTTACGAGGCCAGGGCGGGGTCAGGTCAATCTCGCTGCCCCGAAAAGTAATCCGGCTGGTCCCAAATACTTTCTGAGCGATTTGATGAATGAGGTTTTCAGTAAGTTCCATCATATCTTCATAATCAGCATAGCTCTGGTAAATTTCCACTGAAGTAAACTCCGGATTATGAATCGTCGATATGCCTTCGTTCCTGAAAATACGGCCGATTTCGTAAACTTTATCCAGACCGCCGACGAGGAGGCGCTTCAGATGCAGCTCGGTGGCAATACGCAGGTATAGTTTCAGATCAAGAGCATTATGATGCGTTACGAAAGGACGGGCTAGGGCCCCTCCGGCTACAGTTTGCATCATGGGCGTTTCCATCTCCAAAAAACCCCATTCATTTAACAAACCGCGCATCGTCTGTATGATGCGACTGCGATTAATAAAGGTCTGCTTTACTTCCTGGTTGACAATCAGGTCAACGTAGCGTTGCCGATAGCGAAGCTCAACATCTTTCAGCCCGTGCCATTTTTCAGGCAGGGGGCGCAACGATTTTGCCAGAATAGTGTAGTCTTTAACGGCAATAGTAATTTCACCCTTTTGGGTACGGAAAACTTCTCCGCTAGCACCTATAAAAT
>DATIKA010000332.1:0-5448 GCA_035478055.1 Candidatus Limnocylindrales bacterium
GCCACCGGCCGGGAGTTGATCGAAGCACTGTTGCTTGCGGCCACAGACAGGGGCGTTCGCTTTATTGAAGATGCTTTTGTTGAACACCTTCTGGTAAAAGATGGATGTTGTTATGGATTGATCTACTCCAAAGAGGGGAAATTGCGCTCTTTTAGCACTGGTGTTGTAATCCTGGCTGCAGGGGGCTGCGGGCAGTTATTCCAGTATACTACCAATGCTCCTGCTGTTACCGGCGACGGACTTGCTCTTGCTTACAGAGCAGGTGCTGTGTTGCGTGACCTTGAATTTTTTCAATTTCACCCTACAGTTTTTTTGCCGCCACAGGGGCAGCCATTTCTGATTTCTGAGGCGGTCCGCGGCGAAGGAGCATACCTGGTCAATTCTGACGGGGAGCGCTTTATGGAACGTTACCACGAGCGGGCTGAGCTGGGGCCGCGCGATATTGTATCACGGGCGATTGTTGCCGAATGCCGACAAACCGGCGGGCAAGTATATCTGGATCTGCGGCACCTGGGGGCAGATTTCGTTGCGGGTCGTTTTCCTACAATTCACAAACGTTGCCTTGAGTGGGGGCTTGATGTCACAAGGCAGTTGGTACCGGTTACCCCGGCGGCCCATTACCTGATCGGCGGTATAGCGGTAGATCTGGATGGCCATACCGCGGTCAAGAATTTGTTTGGCGTCGGTGAAATTGCGTCTACCGGGGTGCACGGCGCAAACCGGTTGGCCAGCAATTCACTGTTGGAAGGGCTTGTTTTTGGGCACAGGGTAGCCGAAGCGGCGGTTAAAGCTAACAGTTTCATTGGAAATATTAATGGCAGACAGTTCCTTGATGTAGACTTCATTCGGCCGACAGCCGCAGCCGAGAAGACCTGCGCTGGCTTGCGTCCGCGTTTGCAGCAGTTGATGTGGGAAAAGGTTGGCTTGATTCGCTCCGAAGAAGGATTACTCGCTATGAAAAAACAGCTAATGGAATGGCTGCCATTGCTTGCTTTTCAGTATTACCAACCGGAACTTCTGGAAAACAGAAACATGTTGCTTGGTGCCTGCATGATGACCGAAGCATCACTGCTTCGCCGGGAAAGCAGGGGTTGTCATTACCGTGATGATTATCCAAACTATGATCACAATATGAGCGGTCGGCATATTTCCTTCCAGCTTACAGATCACACTGTGGTTCAAAGTGCAGATTACCCCCGGGCTTTTATTCATTCCGGGCCGGCATAATGCTCTGCTAAACAAAGGTTATCTAAGGAATACTGCGTAAAACCTGACGCGAGGAGAGAATAGCGCTGCTATCTTCACGTATTGTCAATGATATTCTGGAAAGAGCTTTTCGCGAAGATCTTGGAGCGGCTGATTTGACTACTATTTATACTGTACCCCCTGGTGCAGAAGGCGTCGGTCGTTTGATCGCCAAAGAAGAGGGCATCATTGCCGGCTTGCCCGCAGCAGAGGCCGCTTTTCGTTACCTGGATGCAAACGTTTTATGCAACAGCTTCATTGAAGACGGTGCACGTATCACGGAAGGGCAGATCGTGATGACCGTCAGCGGCCCTCTTCAGCCACTGCTGTCGGCAGAACGCGTGGCATTAAATATTTTGCAGCGGCTTTCCGGCATCGCTACCAAGACTGCACTATGGGCAAGCGAAATCGCGGCATACCCGGCTCGCATCACCGATACGCGGAAAACGACCCCCGGCCTGCGTGTGCTGGAAAAATATGCTGTCCGTATTGGAGGCGGATTAAACCACCGCCTGGCTCTGGACGGTGGTATATTAATTAAAGAGAATCATATTCTCGCCGGCGGCGGAATTAGTGCTGCTGTCAATGCGGTACGCAGCCAGGCTCCCTTCACGCTGAGAGTTGAGGTGGAAGTAACCACGATTGAAGAGCTGGAAGAGGCTCTCTCTGCCGGTGTCGAAATCATCATGCTTGACAACATGGATCTGGAAACAATGCGGCGTGCGGTGAAAATAACGGCAGGGCGCGCCTTGCTGGAAGCATCAGGCAACATCACCCTGCAACGTTTGAAAGATATCGCCGCCACCGGAGTGGATCTGATCTCGTGCGGTGCACTGACCCATTCCTGTCGCGCCCTTGATTTTACATTCCTGCTTTTGCCTGGCGCTGCAGCGAAAAATAGTGATGGAGCACAATAAGCGGGCTTTAACTGTGGCGTCGGATGATTATGGTTGTTTTTCGGGCCACACTTAAAATAATACTGTGTTCAAATGGATAGTGACCAAACAATATTGGGGTATCTTTTTTTGCTGAAGAAAGTTTCCATCATTACCGATGAACGTGCTAAATGGTTCATGCGGTAAGAGATCAGGCAAAATCAGACACCTGGTTAACGAAGTAATGCACCGTCATCTCTTTGCTACATTCAGAATATGTGCGGATAAAACAGGAGGCGGCTGATATGAATGAGAAGCAACCCTACGATATGATAATTTTAGGTGGAGGTCCTGCTGGTATAACTGCCGCAATTTACGCCGTACGAGCCGGCCTGTCGACCGTGATCCTTGAAAACATGTCCCTCGGGGGGGAAATAGTTTCAACCGAACGGCTTGATAATTACCCTGCTTTTCCTGACGGTATAACCGGAGCCGAGTTCGGGCAGCTCCTCCAAAAGCAGCTGGAAAACTTAAACATCACGGTAATTGCTGCCGGAGTTGAAAAGGTATTTCTTAATGAGGAAATAAAAAAAATAGTCAGTACAGAGAGCGAGCTATGTGGCAGAACAGTTCTAATCGCTACTGGAACCGAACCGAATCTGCTCGGAGTTGAGGGCGAAGTCAGACTGCGCGGCCGGGGAGTGTCATACTGTGCCACTTGCGACGCAGCCTTTTTCCGCGGCAAAAAAATTGCTGTAATTGGCGGCGGCAACGCAGCTTTGGAAGAAACCATATTTCTGTCCCGTTTTACCGATAGGATCAGTCTGCTTCATCGCCGCGACCAGTTTCGGGGGGTAAAGGAATTACAGGATAAAGTCCTTGCTTTACCCAACATCGAAGTGCTCTGGAACACTACTGTGCGCCACATAGAAGGCGAAAATAAGGTAACCGGGCTGAATATTATGCAAAATGGCGTCGAACGCATGCTCCAGGTCGACGGTGTTTTTATCTACGCCGGTCGCAAACCGCATGCGGCGTTTTTAGAAGAAATTTCAATTGAGCAGGACGAAAACGGTTTTATTATCACCAATGAAAAGATGGAAACGTCGCTGCCCGGTGTCTATGCTGCCGGAGATATTCGCCATAAATTCCTGCGTCAGGTAATCACCGCGGCTGCCGACGGTGCGATTGCCGCCACCGCCGCTGCCCAGTATCTTTATTCATATTGACAGACAGGAAGCCGTAAGGTGCTCAAGTGGACTTATCTGCCTGGCCCGAATATTAAGCGCGCCGTTTAGTGGGTTGCATTTGCTGTAATCAACCAGAAAACATATAATGGAAGAGGTGCAGGTTGAGCAGTGATCAAATGCGAGGGTTGAGCAGGTTGATGTGCAAAACCGGCTAAACTGTCCACTAAAAACGACCTCATTCGATAGGGGTTTCTGGCAACTTACCTTTTTCAGGTAAGTTGACAATAAAGGAGGATTGCACGATGATGACGATTACCCACTGGGAAATATCAATCAGGCTTTTCCTGGCCGTGTTCCTGGGCGGCCTGGTTGGTTTCGAACGCGAAAGACTCAACCGCCCGGCTGGCCTGCGCACGCATATACTGGTATGTGCCGGTGCCGCGCTGATTATGATGGTCTCGGCTTATGGTTTTGTGGATCATGCTGCGGCAGGCATTATCTCAGACCCAGGTCGTATAGCAGCTCAGGTGGTAACCGGGGTAGGTTTCCTCGGTGCCGGTACTATTCTGCAGCACCGCGGTAGTGTTCGCGGTTTAACAACCGCCGCCAGCATCTGGGTTGTATCTGGCATCGGTCTGGCTATAGGTATCGGTTTTTATGCAGGGGCAGTCGTAACCACCTTTTTTGTTCTGCTCAGTCTCATTTTTGTGAGACGTGCCGAGAAAAAATATTTTTTAAACCGTCGTCTAAAAAAGCTGGTCATCACCGCAGTAGATCAACCTGGTTTGCTGGGCAAGCTTGGCAATGTGCTCGGTGACTTGCTGATCAATATCCGCAGAAGTGAAATCGGTGATCCGGAACAGCTGAGCGATGATCTCACCGAGCTGATCGAAATCGAGTTCTTACTGCAAGTACCGTATGACCTAGATCTGAAACACTTGTTCAGCAGGCTTTTTTGCCTGCCCGGAGTTGTAGGAATCTCTTGGCAGGACAAAGAGATCAAAGCGGGTGCCTATCCGCCAGGGCTATAGGGAAAACTCGGCTGGACACGTCGGATCGGTGCGTTATTTCTAAGGTTGCCTGAATTGAAAAATGGCCCCTCGGGTGTATTCAGCCGAAAAATGAAGAAAAACAGAGGATTAGCGGTAAAAATAGCGTAACACCCTCATGCATTGGATATTCTACATTACTTCGTCGCTTGCCAAAAGAACCCGGAAATGAGATATTGTATACTGAAGGTCAGAGAAGGTCAAAGAAATGTTCTGGCCTTTAGGGTGCTTGATCAGAGAGCATGCTTTTGTGCTGCCGTCACTACGGAGATCACGCAGAAAGGCTCTGTCTTAAATGCCAAATCTTACTGACTACATCGAAGAATATCTGAAGAAACTGTTGGCTTTAAGCACAAGGAGTTATGTCGAGATACAGCGTCGCGAACTGGCCGGTAAATTTGCCTGTGTCCCTTCGCAGATCAATTATGTTCTCGACAGACGGTTTACTCTTGAGAGCGGTTACCTGGTCGAAAGCAAACGCGGTGGCGGAGGGTGTATTCGCATTTACCGTATCGACCTTGAACGGATGAGTCCCTGGCGGGAAGTATTGAACAGCCTCAATGGTGAGGGATTCGAGCCGGTAAAGGTGCGGCAATTTTTAAGAAAAATTTGCGAAGATAATGTTATTTCCAAAAGAGAAGCGCGTCTGCTGGGAGCTATTATCCAGGATGAATGTTATCTTGTAACCGGAATGGACCAGGTTCAGAGCAGAAAACTGCAGCAGAAGTTATTTGGCGAGGCCCTGGAGGAGATTTTAAAAGACGGCTGCTAACCGCACCAATGGGGGTGGAAATCAATGCTCTGTCGTGAATGTCAGCGTCAGGAAGCAAATGTTCACATCATTAAAATAGTCGATGGCAAAAAAACTGAACTCTACCTGTGTGAGCGCTGTGCCTGCACAACCGAGGAGTTGGATTTTTCATTCGAGCCACAATTTTCATTGCACAAACTCTTCAGCAGCCTTCTTGAACAAAGTTTGCTCGGCAGTCGTAAAGCGCTGCCGTCCGGTAAAACACAGTGTTCGGGTTGCGGTTTGACCTTTGCGCAGTTCAGCCAGGTCGGGAGGTTCGGTTGCAGTGAATGTATTGC
>DATIKA010000333.1:0-1859 GCA_035478055.1 Candidatus Limnocylindrales bacterium
AGTTTTTCCATCCGCCAAAGGTAAAATCTGCATGGATTTTATGAAATTAGGGACATCGACCATTATTGAAACAATCGACCGGTTTTCATTCTCACGACATAAACAGATTGGGTATTGTAAAGCAACATGATCCTCCATATCCCTCACGCATCAATCTGCATACCAGTGCATAGAGCAGTGCTGAGATAATATGAAACGGGCTGGTCTGAGGTGTGGTATGAACACACCTCAAAGCAAATACAAATCCTTTAAGGAAAGGAGACCAGCCCATGAAGAAGATAGCATATGTTGGCGTTGATTACCATGTTGAAACACTGTCCATTGCGGTTATGATCGAAGGGGAAAAAGAGTTTCATGAAACAATTCACTTAAAAAATGATGATACCGTGATAAAGAAATATCTTCAAAAGTTATCGGCAACCTATAAACTAAAAGTCTGCTATGAAGCCTCCGGCAGCGGGTATGTGTTTCAAAGAAAGCTGAAGGCGTGGGGATACCACTGTGATGTCATAGCGCCATCACTGATACCTAAAAAAGCCGGAGACCATCGAAAAAATGATTTTCGTGACGCCCGCAGTCTTGCCCAGCACTATGCCGCAGGCCTTTTAACCATTGTGCATCCGCCGACACAGGAAGAGGAATCGGTTCGGCAGGTTGTGCGCTGCCGCATAGCCCTGAAGCAGAACGCAAAACAGATAAAGCAGCAAATCAATGGTTTTCTGTTAAGCCAGGGCCAGTATTGGGGGAAGAAAAAATGGACCGGCAAACATCGTTCCTGGCTTTCAAAGTTGCAACTGGCCAATGCGCATGTGCAGCAGGTTCTGGACACGCATGTGCAGCATCTTGAGTATCTTGAAACCTGTATTGCCCGCATTGATGAGGCTATAGAAACCATTGCACAGTCTGATATGTATCAGGCAAGCGTCAAGAAGCTGCGGGCCTTTCGGGGGATAGGCACCTTAGGGGCCATGCTGCTGATTGCCGAAATAACCGACTTCAGACGGTTTACATCCCCCGGAGCATTGATGGCATTTCTTGGGCTTGTGCCATCGGAAAACTCATCGGGGGATAAGCGCAGGCCAGGGGCTATTACCAAGGCAGGCAACCACAGATGCCGCACGCAGCTTATAGAGTCGGTGCAGCATTACGCAAAAAAACCGCATTTGAGCCTGGGCATGAAGAGCAATCTAAAACAAGTTGATGCGGACAGCGCCGCCATTGCGGTGAAGTGTATGAACCGTTTAAGCAAACGCTTCTGGGCATTATTGAATAAAGGCAAGAACCGTCAGGTAGCCATTACCGCAATTGCCAGAGAATTTGTCGGTTTTATTTGGGCCATGATGGTGCCTGCTGCAGCAACGGTTAATGTATAACTTTGACAACAATTACCTTATAACCCTGAAAAGATAACAAAGTGTGCCACTTCGTTATCTTTTCAGGGTGTGGAGAAAACAGACCTTTATGAGAAAGAACAGTTGAACATAAAAGCACCTGGGGCACGGCAGGAGATGCTCGTCAGTACTCTGTGATAGCCAATTCACGCTCTGAGATCGAGGTTCTCCCGACGAATAACATACAGTGTTGGTAACCAACCCACGAATAGCAGTTTGATTCACCGTCGAAGTAGCCCCGGGGCTTTTGTTCAACAATATGATAGATAAGGAAATAAAGCGTTTGCTGCTACTGCAATCAGGATAAAGATATTTTTAGTTTAATATACACTTGACAAACGCCCGTTTCATAGCAGTACTGGGTACTGAGTGCGGGATGCGGAGTGCAGCGTGGGGAATAAAACGATTTTGGAATGCGGAATTCGGAGTGCGGATTGCGGAATTGTGAAAAAGTAGTCAGGAGACAGG
>DATIKA010000334.1:0-4934 GCA_035478055.1 Candidatus Limnocylindrales bacterium
ATACCGGCAAAATCTTTGGGTGTGAGTGCCGCCCTTACAAATTTGAAAATATCCTGCGGTTCGGGCATACGCCCCCGGCCATAAACACCGCAGGCCAGTTCGCCGGTATCCGGTTCCATCACAGAACAGCCATCATCGCGCAATCGGCCAAGATTTTCCTGTACCGCACGATGATTATACATATTAACATTCATTGAAGGAACGATCACCCTGGGACATTGCGCTGCAAGATATACAGTTGTCAGCAGATTGTCAGCAATACCACAGGCCATTTTACCGATTGTGTTGGCAGTAGCTGGCGCCACGACCAGAACATCAGCTTCATCAGTCAATTCAACATGTCGTACTTTCTCACCGGCCTGTCTGGCAAACATCTCCACATAAACCGGTTGACCAGTGATGGTTTGAAATGTAAGCGGCGCAACAAACTTGACTGCGGCATCAGTCATCACTACCTGTACCTCAGCGCCGCTTTGCATGAACAAACGGGCCAACTCTACAGCTTTATAGGAGGCTATACCTCCGGTCACTCCAAGGATTACTTTTTTCACCATAAACACTCCTACTTGATACCATCACGGATGCGCTCGTAAGCGATATTTCCGGCCTCAATTTCATACAGAGCGGTAGTGACATCCTTCTGGTACACATTGGCAATAGTTTTTCTGGCACCGGCTCGTAATTGTCGCCCTCGTTTGGAGGTAGCTATAACCAGCGTATATTTGCTATCTACTTGCTTTAACAGCACATCGATTGAAGGATAGATCATCTTTATTCACCTCCCCAGCCTGGCGGACGGGCTCCGCGGCAAACCTTGCATTTCTCAGCATCAATAATTGCGCCAATTGCGACTGTCGCTTTTTTCACCTCATCATTTACCACCACATAATCATATAAACGATAAGAATCCATTTCACGGCGGGCTACTGCCAAACGCCGGTTGATGCGTTCAGCATCTTCGGTACCGCGACCAATAATTCTTTGTTCCAAAATTTTCATGGACGGTGGTGCCAAAAAAATAGAAACGGCCTGGGGAGCCTTCTTGCGAACCTGTTCTGCTCCCTGCACGTCTATTTCCAGGATAAGATCTTCACCACGATTTATTGGTCCTCGCACCATATCATAACGTGTTCCGTAATGGTGATTGTGGACGATAGCCCACTCAAGAAAAGCATCCTCATCAATGAGATCCTGAAAGTGGGAGGTTGTTGTAAATATATATTCCCGTCCTTCCTGTTCGCCGGGACGCGGCGGTCGGGTTGTGGTGGAAACAGACAACTTAAGCGCTTCCCGTACGGTTAACAGGTGGCGGCAAACAGTCCCTTTGCCAACACCGGAGGGCCCGGAAATAATCAACAGTAACCCTTCAGCCATAAACGACCTCCCTTTACTTCTTTTTATACTTTATATTATGCGGTGTCGTCAGGAGCCGTGGTAGTGTCAAGAGCCTGCAGGCGGTGCTTTACTGTTTCCGGTTGCACTGCTGAAAGAATAATATGGCCGCTATCCGCCACTATAACAGCCCGAGTTCGACGCCCATAGGTGGCATTAATCAGCACACCGCGTTCACGAGCCTCGCTGATTAGTCTTTTGATCGGCGCTGATTCAGGGCTGATGATGGCAATAATACGGTTTGCTGAAACTATATTACCAAATCCTATATTGATCAATTTAATCGTCATGGTCAAACTTCCTTCCTACAACAATTATTCCAGATTCTGGATTTGTTCGCGAATTTTTTCCAGATCCGTCTTCATCTCCACTACCATGCTGGTCAGATTGTATCCTCCCGCTTTTGAACCGATGGTGTTTATCTCGCGGAACATTTCCTGTGCAATAAAATCAAGCTTGCGGCCGGCAGGTTCGGGGCCGCTAAGATTTTTTCGAAAGGCGTCAATATGGCTCTCCAGACGAACGATCTCTTCATCAACACCCATCCGTTCGACCAAAAGAGCACATTCCATAAGCAGACGAGTCTCTTCAAACTTTCCAGTAAGAAGCTCACTGAATTTTTGTTCCATACGCTGCTGGCATTCCTGTTTCGCCTCGGCGGCGCAAACTGCAGCCTGTTTAACCTGCTCTTCTATTTTGGAGCAACGTTCAAGCAAATCCCGGCAAAGATTTTCACCTTCAGCCCGGCGCTGTTCCAACAGTTTCGTCAGGGCTTCCTGCAAGGCCTCGTTCACCGCCGGCCATATCGTTTCTTCGGACAAAACAACCCCGCTTGTTTTAAACAGCTCCGGCATTTGCAAAATGTGTTTTAATTTAACATCACCGCTTAGTTGAAGGCGCTGGGACAACAGCTGGAGGGCACGATAATAGTCCTCTGCCAGGGCATAGTTCACGTTTACCTGGCGCATACCAGCCGGTGTTTCATCAAGAACCAGGGTCACTTCAACCCGCCCTCTTTTGATCGATTTCTGCAGCAGGTGACGAACACGGTCTTCCAGGGCGTAGAGTTCACGAGGCATCCTGATCGAAAAATCACAGTAGCGGTTATTAACCGATTTCAGTTCTGCCGTAAAAGTAAAGCCATTCCGGGAACCACTACCGCGACCATAGCCGGTCATGCTATTTCCCAATACACACTCATTCCTCACATCATATATTTAAAATGATCACCCCGTTAATATTATCATCAAACGGATCTAATCTCAAGAAGTAATTAACAGATGGGTGTTTGCCATGTATGTAAAGAAAGTTTATAATGCGGGAGGGGAGAGTGACTATGGCATTTGATTCATTGATCATGCAGGCAGTTACCGAAGAATTACGAGCGCAGATTTCAGGCATGTCGGTGCAGCGTATCTATCAACCCGGCCGCAGCGAAATTGTGATCCACTTTTACAATAATGGCAAACAGGTTGGGCTCTTGATATCTGTCGATTCGCGCAATGCCCGCGTTCACCTGACTGATCGGCGCTACCAGAGCCAGGATCAGCCTTCGCCATTTTGCATGCTGCTGCGCAAATATTTGATCGGGGCACGGGTCGCTTCCTTCACCAATCCTCCCCTGGAAAGAGTGCTCGAGATCAACTTCGACCCGCCTGATGGAATGCCAGCCGTAAAACTGCTCGCGGAGATCATGAGCCAACGCAGCAATCTTATTCTGGTCAATACGGAGGGGTTAATCCTAGGCGCCGCCAGAACTGCTTCCTGGGTAAAAAATCCAGTACGGGCGGTTATGCCCGGAGAGATGTACCGACCGGTGCCTCCCCAGAACAAATTGGATCCTGTTATGCTCGACCAGAACATATTCGCAAGCATGATCGAGCTCCAGATCAATAGTGGAAAGAGTCCCGAACAATCGCTCTTCAACACAGTACAGGGGGTCAGCCCACAAATTGCCAGAGAACTTCTATTCAAAAGCAATTGGGACGAAAATGAACTACTGGCAAGCAGTCAACGTTTACTTGCTGAAACGAAACAGATGTTTCTGGCAGCGGCAGATGGCCGCTACGACCCTGTAATGGTGCCCGATAAAAACACTTTTGCCGCTTTTTCATTAACCCATCTTGGGAATCACCCTCAGATAAGTTTTGCCAGCGTCAACAAGATGCTCGATCAATTCTTCGACCGTCAGGTAAAACAGGAACGCGAGAACTTGCTTCGGGAGCAGTTGCGTGGTACCGTTACCAGACGTCTTGCACGGTTAGATAAAAAACGACTGCAGCAGGAAAAAGAGCTTCTTGCTTCGACCGAGGCGCCGCTGCTGCGCCAGTATGGAGACCTCTTGCTGACCTACGGCGACAATGTGCCCCGTGGTGCCGACCATGTTGTGCTGCCCGATTTATATGATTCAGATTTGATGGTCACTGTACCGCTGGATCCGTCCAAATCAGCAAGTGCAAATGCCCAAAAATACTTCAATCGCTATCGCAGAGCAAAAAAAGGGCAAACCCTTATTCAAAACCAGCTGAACATCACCGGTACAGAAATTGATTACTGCCAAGAGCTAATCTACACCATTGATGGCAGTACGGAAACATCACTGGAGGAAATCCGCCAGGAATTAATCGATGGCGGGTATTTGCGCGACAAAAAAAAACCCGTACGCAAAAAGAATCCTGCCCCGCAGCCACTTCTATTTAGAACTTCAGCAGGGCATACTGTTATGGTTGGACGAAATAACCGCCAGAACGAATACATCACTTTCAAGGCGGCTGCCCGCCGCGACACTTGGTTTCATGTACGCGCACTACCTGGAAGCCATGTACTTCTGAAAGAGGCGCCCTTTCCTCCGTCGCAGGAAGACATTGAAGAGGCGGCTTACCTTGCCGCCTGCTACAGCAAGGGCAGAGATAGCGTTGCCGTAGCCGTTGACTACACAGAAGTGCGTCATGTGCGCCGCAGACCGGGTGGCAAGCCGGGGTCTGTTTTCTACGAAAATTTTGAAACAATCACCGTCAACCCACAAAATGAACAGCTAAAAAATAAGTTTTTCCTGGGTGAAAAATAAGTTTCACCGGTTGCCAACTGCGTTTTTCAATAATCACTCCCTAGAATATCGGCCCTGTTTCACCACTAATGATGCTTAAAGCTTGCAGACCCCTGCGAAATTCTTCCGGTAAAGGGACAGAAAACTCCATTGTTTCACTCGTACGCGGGTGAACAAAGACTATCCGGCAGGCATGAAGAGCTTGCGGGAGAGTTAATTCCGGTGGAAGATCGCCCCAATTTACCTGAGTATAGGTCGGGTCCCCGACCACGGGATAACCGATCGAGCTTAAATGAACGCGAATCTGATGGGTGCGTCCTGTCTCCAGATTCAACCGCAGCAAACTGTACCGTCCGATGTGGCTGATCACCCGGTAATGAGTAATTGCTTCTCTGCCGCCAAATACTACAGCCATTTTCTTGCGGTGGCGGGGATGGCGGCCGATAGGTGCTTCAATGCGGCCGGACGGGGGGGTAACTCGTCCATAAACCAGTGC
>DATIKA010000335.1:0-6605 GCA_035478055.1 Candidatus Limnocylindrales bacterium
AGTACAAAAAATCCTGGTCAATGCACCCGGTTCGACCATCGCCCAAATACCGTTTGAGATTGAGTTCGGGCAAGACGTAAGCGTGCTTATCGGTGGCCACGTCATTTCAAACCCTGCGATGCTGCATGCGCTGAGAGTTCACGGCGATCCGCTTTTTGGTGCGCCCGGAAGGGTTGTTGCCGAAGCACCCCGGCCCGCACCGCCGCCTGCACCGGCGCCTGCCCCTGCACCGCCCGTACCACCGCCGGCCACGGCGCCTGCCCCACCCCCACCCGCCCCAGATCCGATCAGGGATTTTAGGGTAGCGCCCGGCATTACACCAGGCAAGACCATGGTTATCGTCATCCTTGCGGCGCCCGACCCTGAGAACTTTCAGGTATTGGTCGGGAACACCCCCCTGACATACAGCGCCGCCATCAACGGATTCAGAGGCGAAGTGGATACGGCAGATGCCGTGCGCAGTAAAGTAGTTATTGCCAATTAAACTGGTCTCAGTTCGTTACGGAGGTGTGACAGTGCTTCGAAAAAGCCGCAAATATGTTAGCGTATTCATTTTAAGCTTTGTGCTGCTGGCATTGTTGAGCACGCCGGTCTCGGCAACCGTGCTTGGTTTTGTGGCCAGGTGCGATGAGGGCATTTACCACCAGTATAGCTATCAGGAACTGCTCGACTCCTATGCCCTGAAAGTATTAGGGGCATCGAACGGCTTATTTGAAGATTTTGCCCGCAGCATGCCGCGCGCGCTTTTGGACAGTGCGGCTGGATATGTTGATTTTGAAAGTATTTTGGATAATTACGCCCGCGCTATCATGACCGGGGAACGATTTGACCTGCGCGCTTTTCTCGGCAGCAACGAAGCAAAAGCAGCACAGCTGCCTGCCACCATTCAACTGGTGTCAATTGCTCCGGGTGGTCTTTTACGTACTGCCCAATCTCTTAGCCAGGAAAATCCCGAACCGAATCCGCCTCATGCAAACACTGACTCCGGCCTGATCATCGGTCAGCCCACAGCATCTCTCTTACAGGCGCAACTGTGGGCTGCAAACCGCGGCGCTGAGCAGATATTTGTCGATATCGCCTCTCTGTACTGGGAATTTGGCATTGCAACCGGTATGCGCCCGGAAGTACTCTATGCCCAGGCTGCTGTTGAGACGGATTTTGGCCGGTTCAACGGTCGGGTGCCGTCGCATTTCAATAACTGGGCCGGCATTAAAATTGCCACCGCCTCAGGCGATGAACCGGGAGATCATGAAGTATTTCCCAACCCTGCCGATGGAGTAAGGGCGCATTTTAACCATATGGCGGCTTATGTCGGGTTAGCGCCGCTTGGCGAACCGCACGCCCGTTTTCATGTCGTAGCCCGTCAAAACTGGGCGGGAACAGTGAGACACGTCGAGGAATTAAGCGGCAGATGGACGCCCTTGCCAACTTATCATGTTTATATCCTTACTCTGCTGGAACAGATCGCCAACACAGAGATGGCAATTGCGAACCCCGCCCCGACACCCGCCGCAGAACCTGCTTCTCAGCCTGGGGACGGCAACACTGCCGTAGTTCAGTACGTAGTCGTTAATGTTGCTATACTCAATTTGCGGAGTAGCCCGGGTACCGACCAGAGTATTCTCGATCGGTTAACCCGGGGAACCAGGCTCAGAGTAAACGGTACGCATGGCGAATGGTTGCAAGTTACGACCGACAATGGCCGGGATGGATGGGTGCACGGTAATTATGTCAACTCTGTTGATCGGACCGGCAACCCTTTTACAGGAAAAGTTATTGTTCTCGACCCGGGGCACGGTGGAACCGATCCCGGTGCAACCAGTATCACAGGGCTGCTTGAAAAAGAACTTAACCTGGCGGTGGCCCACCAACTGGCTGCTCTTCTGACTGAAGCAGGGGCGAAAGTGGTAATGACGCGCAGCGACGATCAATCCCTGACTAATACCCGGCGGGTAGAAATTGCCAACCAGGCTGAGGCGAATCTTTTCGTGAGTATTCACGCCAATGCGTTTCGGAATGTTGAATCAAACGGTACTGAAACCTTCTACTGCATGACAAGCCCTCACAGTGCTGCCAGTCTCGTTCTGGCCCGCCAATTGCAACTGGAACTGGTGGGTACGTTGGGTCTGCGCGATCGCGGAGTCAAAACGACCAGTTTTTATATTTTGACCAGAACGAACATGCCGTCGGTGTTGATAGAACTGGGTTTTCTCACTAACCCGCACGACGAAACTGTGCTGCGGGAGGCCCTGGTCAATGGAAATGCAGCCCGGGCCCTTTTCCGTGGCCTGGAGGCTTTTTTGCACCTGCGGCGGTAAATTTGTTTAGGGGGTCGGAGCGGCGCGACGTGATCGATTGCGGCGGCAGGCGGCCGACAATGTTATTGTCAGCTTGGTGTTGGCTGACGAAGTATGTAAGAAAAAAGCAGATTAAGAAAAATATTTACACGAAAAGAAGGATTTTTTAGATAAATATAGAATAAAACACCACATTGTGTTAATATAAGGGAAGATCGTTATCTCGGAGCTGATTGTATGGAGGACTGTATGGGTAAGATGTTAAATAAATAAAGGAGGTGTCGCTTTTGGTGCGATAGATTGGGAAATTTGTTTGACATGTGCGCAGTGATGACATAATAAAAAATGACTTAAAGAAACATGGCACATGATTTTGTGAAAAGGGAGAGGAAGTTATGCAAAAGCGGTATATGTTTGGCCTGCTTCGTGTTATGGTTCTGTTAATAGCTTGCTCTTTTGTGGTGCTGTTACCACAGACCGCCAATGCTGTTGAACCGAAAACGGCAGCGGTTAATGCTGCGGTTGAGGCTATTTCCGAACTTCCCCCTGTTTCTCAAATTGTCGCAGTGGATCAGATCGTCATTGTTCGTGTAGCAGAAGCCAGAGCATTAGTTGAAAAAGCCAGGGAGGAACACTTCGCTGTCGATGCAGATTTTCCTAACCTGGCTGATCTGCTGTTGGCAGAGAGAAGAGTAGCCAGGGTTTTTGCTATTCATTTCGCTAAGGAAGCCGTAAGGGCTCTTCCTCCGCGTGAAGAACTGACCCCCGCGGACAGGCCTGCCGTGGTAGAAGCCCGCCGGTTAGTCAACATAGCCATAGAAGAACATGGGGTAACTCCATTTGAACTTTGTTGGCCATACGATGCGTTAATAGACGCCGAAGATCAAATGGATGAATTCGAACCGGAACCGGAACCCGCACCAGTTCCTGAAGTGAGGCAACCTACGCCTCCCACTGGCGGTCTTTCGGGTTTGTTACCGGCAGGGAGTCTGTTGCTATTTTCCGGCACAGTTACGCTAATTTTCAAGCAGCGCAAACGCCGACACAGGGGTTTTAAAAAACGCTGCTGTGCAAAAGGAGGGTAGCAATTATTACGTTAATAAAGTTGTTTGACTTAAACAATAAAAGGGGTGTAAATATTATGAAAAACGCTAAAGCCAAAAAGTTTTTTGCCGTAACGATGATTGCGTGCCTGTTAATTGTTCTGGCGCTGTCACAGGTAGCATCCGCACAAACAGGTGTGCTGCTGACTACCAGCGAAGAGACTGGTATTGTCGGGGATCAGGTCATTGTAACCATTAACATCGCCAATGCCTTGGGCACGCAGGGTGGACAGTTCGACCTTTCTTTTGATCCGGCCAGGGTCAGACCGGTATCAGCGGCCAGGGGTGCGTTTGTCCCGGATATTTCGGGTAATATCTTCGACCATAACCTCAACCTGGAACCAGGTAAGCTGAGAGTATTGTGGGTTACTGCAGCAGGGTCAACCAGTGCCTCGGGTGTGATCGGCACCATTACCTTTGACCTTCTTGCGGCCGGTGATTCCGCGCTTACATTCCGCGATGTTACTGTTTCCCCGACAGGGACAACCGTCGCACCTACTGTCGTTGGCGAAATCGCTGTAATTACTGAAGCTGCGGCCAAAACTGCGGCGATTAATGCGGCCATTAATGCTATTGCAGCACTGCCTACTGTGGACAGCCTTACGCTCGACAATAAGCCGGCTGTGGTAGCGGCGCGTGCTTTGGTTACACTGGCGAAAACTGATCATGGTGCGGTTGATGCGGACATTACTAATCTAAGCAGGTTGGTAGCATCCGAAAACAGGATCAGAGAGCTCGAGGGACAGCAACCGCCGGCACCGCCCCCCACCACCCCCACCCCGCCGACAGGCGGGCTGCAGTACCAATGGCTGGCAGGTCTGCTGGCTATGGGTTCGGGAGCGCTCGTTTATGTAAAACGCAAGCGCCTGGCATAATGCCAGGCAAAGCGGAGTACAGTATGCTGTGTTCGTAGAAAAAAGATGGAACAATAAAAAAAGCAGGCTGCAGCGGTGATGCATCCGTCACCGCTGCAGCAGTATTGCAAATACAGCAGTGCTTGCTGGCAAAGCCTGAACGTAAGCTAGCTCTGTGCAAAGGGTTTGTGAACTGAATGTCCAAATTAACCGAAGCTAAATCGCTGAAAATATTTATAGCAATCATCGTGATGTTGTTTCTCGTGCTGCTGGCTCCCTCGGCCGTATCTGCCGCCCGGGACGTTAGCTTTTTGGTCGGTGATGCAAGGGGCAGAGCAGGCGAACAGGCTGTAGTAACCGTTTCCGTAAATAATGCGGCGGGAACAGATGGTGGCCAGTTTGTGTTGAAGTTTGATCCGAAACTTGTCACGCCGGTTATGGTGGAAGCAGGTGCTCTGCTCGCCAATACAGCTAACACCTTGCATATGGCTAATCTGGACTACGCCGCGGGGCAGCTGATGTTCATGTGGGTTACAGCAGCGGGCGATACCGCCGCCAGTGGAGTTGTCTGTAAAATTACATTTACGCTCGAAGCAAACGGCGTTGCCAGGCTTGAATTCGGCGAAATTGTTCTCTCACCTGCCGGCACAACGCTGGGTGAGGTTTCACCGGGAAAAATTACCATCGGGGAACCGGGGGTGAATGAAGGGGTTAGCGAAGAAGAAGAAAACATTGCGGAAAATATTGTCGAAGGAACGGGAAATAGCGATGCCGGAGGGGGAACCGGTCAGGGAACTCCCGACGTTGAAGAAGATGTCTCCCTGGAAACCGGCGGCCGGCAAAACCCACTTTGGTTCTGGCTTCTGGTTTTTGTGGCGGCTGCCATGGCAGTTGCAGTCTTTCTGCTCTATAAGCGGCATAAAGTTATGAAGCGGCGAACATTTGAGTAAGTGAGGAAACAGATAAAACAACATGAACCGGGGAGAAGCAAAGATTGTCTGATTTCTAAGGGCCCGAAATACCCCTGAGGAGTGGTGCCCATGGAGACGGTTCGAGCGTCCCCGGAGCGTAGCGAACTCTGAGGGAGACATTCCTTGCGTTGGAGGGTGTCCCCATGCCGCTGATGACTATGATGGAACCGTCCCCGTGACTAAGCGATGTAGCACATTAGGAAAACTTTCGCTGAAGTGCTAATTTCGAATGGTTCAAAATCTCCACTGCACGGTGTAAAGAGCACAGTAGTCAAATATATTTTGGAAGTGAGGTTTGGGAAAATGCTGATAAACACGAGAAGAGCTGGGGCAAAGGTAAGTATTGTTTTGCTTTTTGTTTTGCTGTCCCTATTTCTGGTTACATCCGTAGCCTCTGCGGCAACGGTTACCCCAGGCGATCCAGCCGATGTTAACAATGATGGACGCATCAATGTGCAGGATATCTCGCTGGTGATGAGGCATGTACTGGCGCTGCCGCCGCTTTTGACAGCAGGGCAAGTATCTATTGCCGACGTCGACGGCAACGGGGTAGTCAATGTTTTGGACGTAACCCTGATTATGCGCAGATCATTGGGTTTGATCGCTGAATTTCCTGTCACTCCGCTGCAGGTAGCGAGCATAACGGCGGTTAACCCACGGCAGGTTGAGGTGGTTTTCAACCGGGTGCTTGCTCCTGCTCTGAGGGCGCAGATGGTTGCAGCCAATTTCCACGTCGGCCTTCAGGCTGCTCCAGACATAAACAGACTAACCGGACCAGGTTCGGCTGTGGCGTTAGCAGAAGACAACAAAACTGTTCTTCTGACTATGGGAGAAGGTTTCAACTTTGCTAACGGCACGACCGCAAATAGGGTTGTCGTGCGAAGAGCGGCCGGCCTCGCAGCAGATCATACTGTCGCAACCCTGGCTTTTATTGATACCAGAGTTCCGACACTGGTCTCCGTACGGACAGTCGGCCCGAGGTCTATCGTTATGACTTTTTCTGAGCCGCTGGATCATACTGTTCTTGTTCCGACCAACATTACGCTGAACGCCGGCGCTATCACTTTGAATCTTACCGGTTCAGCCGTATATGTTGCTGCGCGGAGGGAACTGAGGGTCGATACTTTTACTGATCTTACAGCAGGTTCATATACCCTGGCGATTCTTGCCGGAACAAACTTGCGGGACTATTCTGAGTTTCGGGTAATCCCGGCATCGATGACCTTCACCCACACTCCAGTCACCACCGCTCCGGCTGTAACAGTTCTGTCTTCAACCGAGTCAACGGTAACGATTCAGTTCACGCGGCCGATTATTCTAGGATCTCTGGTCGGGAATGCAAATGTTTTGTTCAGGCATACCCACAACACGACATTGAAC
>DATIKA010000336.1:0-7942 GCA_035478055.1 Candidatus Limnocylindrales bacterium
AACTGTAACGGCAAACCGGTCCTGGGATTACCCGGACATCCGGTATCCGCTCTGAACATTTTCTATATTTTCGGCAAAGCAATCATTAACCGCTTATCCGGACGTTATCTGCAGCCTTACAGTCCCTCGTTACAGGCTATCCTGACCCGCAATGTTCCTTCGCGGTCTGGTCGCACCGACTATGTTCGGATCAAACTTAAACAAACCGAAAACGTCCTGCAGGCTGTTCCTGTTTTCGGACGCTCCGGCATGCTGCGCACCCTCGCCGAAGCCGATGGACTGCTGATTATCCCTGCTGAAAAAGAAGGCTTGCGTGAAGGTGAGCCTGTAGAAGCATTTCTATGGGATTGAACATCGCCAATGCACACAACTGCCGGCGAGTCTGCATTAAGGAGGTTCCAGATGCGTAAAGTTTACTTGAGCAATATTCCCCGCCGCAGGGCGCTGGATAAATTTATGACCGGAGTTGCTATAACCCGCCGCACTGAAGCAGAGGCAGTTACCGATGCATTGGGACGCATCACCGCCGAGCCGATATTTGCACGTCTTTCCATGCCCGGGTACCATGCCGCAGCTATGGACGGCATCGCCGTGTGCGCTGAAAACACATTTGGGGCATCAGATCAGAATCCGCTGCGCCTTGATCCGGCAATAAGTTACCGTAATATAAATACAGGTGACCCAATGCCAACCGGTTTCGATGCTGTAATCAAAGTGGAAGAGATACAGTTTCTGGCCGAAAATCAGGTTGAAATACTAGCGCCGGCTACCCCCTGGCAGCATGTCCGCGCCGTAGGCGAGGATGTGGTTGCAGGCGAGTTGATTGTACCCGCCTTGCACTGCTTGAAACCGCCTGATCTTGGAGCGTTGCTAGCCGGCGGGGTTACTACGATCCAGTTGCTGGCCAGGCCAAAAGTAAGAATTATCCCTTCCGGTTCAGAAGTGGTTGACCCCGGGAGCGCCAGGAAGCCAGGCAGCATCCCTGATTTCAACAGTACGGTTATCGCATCTTACCTAAAAGAATGGGGCGCAGA
The DNA here is from genome assembly GCA_035478055.1 of Candidatus Limnocylindrales bacterium. GTDB lineage: Bacteria > Bacillota > Dethiobacteria > DTU022 > DTU022 > DATIKA01. The sequence goes on from DATIKA010000336.1 coordinate 1,035, forward strand.
ACCTCTGATTGATCCGATCGTACCAGACGATCTGATAAAAATAAAAGCAGCTATTTCTAAAGCCTTACAAGATTCCGACCTGATTATCGTAATCGCTGGCTCTTCCGCCGGGGAAAAAGATTATACTTTTACAGCTATCGAAGAATTAGGCGAAGTATTCTTGCACGGTGTTGCCACTCGTCCGGGCAAACCAACAATCCTGGGTCAAGTAGAAGCCAAACCAGTCATAGGGTTACCGGGTTATCCGGTTTCCGCATACCTGAGTCTGGAGTGGTTTGTCCGCCCGATGATTTTCCGTTACCTTGGACTGCCGGTACCCGAACGCGACAAGCTGAAGGTAACGCTTGGCAGACGAGTTGTCTCTGAAATCGGTGTGGAGGAGCATGTACGCATGACGGTAGGTTATGTTAACGACCGTTTTATTGCCAATCCTTTGACCAGGGGCGCCGGTGTCACCATGTCGCTGGTGCGGGCAGACGGTTTGCTCATCATTCCTGAACGCACACTCGGTTTTGAGCAGAATGAAACGGTTGAAATTGAACTCTACCGTCCGAAAACAGAGTTGCGCCACAACCTGCTCGTCTCCGGCAGCCACGATTTGATAATCGACCTCCTGGCTACTGCTCTGAAAGAACACGACCCGTATCTAACACTTTCTTCTTCTCACCTTGGCAGTATGGGCGGTATCGCTGCCGTTGGCAAGGGACAGGCCCACTTGGCCGGGGTGCATCTGTTTGACCCTGAGACAGGGGAATATAATATCCCTTACATAAAACGCCTGCTGCCCGATCTAGCTTTGCACCTTATAAACTTAGCTTATAGGACACAAGGCTGGATGGTGCCACCAGGCAACCCCGACGGATTAAAAACGATTGAACAGCTAGCGGAAAGCAAGCTAGCCTTCGTTAATCGCCAAAAGGGAGCCGGCACCCGTATCCTATTCGACCACCTCCTGCGTAACGCAAACATTTCACCGACCCTGATTTATGGCTACGAAAGAGAGGAACATACTCACCTGAATGTGGCCGCTGCAATAGCTGCCGGGACAGCGCGCGTCGGGTTAGGAATTCTGCCCGCCGCCCGCGCCTTCGGGCTTGATTTCATCCCTGTGATCGAGGAGCGTTACGATCTGCTGATGAGCGACTCTTTTTACAATAGTCGTGCCGCAGAACTGTTGCTCAAGGTCATTGCTAATCCGACTTTCCAAAAACAGGTTGAGGCCATGGGCGGATACAGTTTACGAAATTCCGGCAGCAGAATAGAAGGAGTATAAGCGATGCCATTAGTTGATCTCCATGGAAGAAAGCACGATTACCTGCGTGTGTCGGTAACCGATCGCTGCAATCTGCGTTGTGTTTACTGTATGGGCCCTGCAGGTATTGAGCAGATACCGCACAGCGAAATACTGACCTATGAAGAAATCATGCAAGTGATCTCCGCCGGCGTTGAACTTGGCATCACGAAGGTGCGTATTACAGGAGGAGAACCACTGATACGCAACGAGCTGATCGAACTGATCCGGCAGATCGCCTCATTACCTGGTATAGCTGACCTGGCAATGACCACAAACGGAATCCTGCTGCCCACCTATGCAGCAGAGCTTAGGCAGGCTGGCTTGAAGCGGGTCAATATCAGCCTCGATTCGCTCAACCCGGCTGTTTATCGTGATATTACCAGAGGCGGCAACCTTCAACAGGCCTTAGACGGCATTGACGCAGCCCTGCAGGCTGATCTGGGGCCGGTCAAATTAAATACTGTTCTGATGAAAGACATTAACCATACCGAAGTGCTCGACTTTCTAAAATTAACCCTGGAAAAACCGCTGCACGTGCGTTTCATCGAATATATGCCGATCGGAGATATGAACTGCAACCATCGGGGCAGTTACCTCCCTTTAAGCTTCGTCAAGGAAGCCGCTCATGAAGCAGGCATGGTTTTTACGGCTACGCCTCTCGCCGGGGGAGCGGGTCCGGCCGAAACATTTATCCTGACTGGCGGGAAGGGAACCGTCGGCATGATTCACCCGATCAGCAGACACTTTTGCGGTTCCTGTAACCGGTTGCGCCTAACAGCGGAAGGTTGCCTGAAAACTTGCCTTTACTGGCAGGATGAGCAATCAGTACGTCCTGCACTTGGTAATCCTGACGCTCTCAGGGAACTTTTAAAAAATACCCTGCTCAAAAAACCAGTCGAACATCAGATGTCTGTAGACGGTGGTTTCGGCACAATAACCCCGGAGTTAATGCGCACCATGTCCAAAATCGGCGGTTAAAAGGAGTGCCAACCTTACCGCCCCTGAAAGGAGTTCAACCATTGCCACCTGTAATGATCAATGTCGTTGCCGCGCAATCGGGAACGGGAAAGACCACGATATTGGAAAAATTGTTGCCGGAGCTAGCTCAAAAAGGCCTCCGCGTGGCCGCTCTCAAAGGACATATTCACCACTACAGCCTGGACCTGCCTGGTAAAGATACCTGGCGTTTTGTGCAAGCCGGCGCTGAAGTTTCCGGTATGACCACTCCTGACAGTTATATATTGATTGGCTCCACTGGCGCGGAAAGCGGTATCAGTGCTGTAGTGAAACTGCTCCGCGACTTTGATTTGATCCTGATTGAAGGGAACAAAGAAAGTAAGAACCCAAAGATTGAAGTATTACGCAGCGCTGTATATAAGAGCACACCCTTAATCGATGGCGCTATAGCTGTAGTTACCGACATCGATACATTGAAACTGGATATTCCGGTCTTCTACCTTGAAGATGCTCGCGGATTGGCTGATTTTATTTATGAACGCTACTTTTCCGCCCCGGTTTCGCCTGGATTCAACAGCCTGACTCATTTCGACAGTTCAGGGCGACCACGAATGGTTGACGTTTCGGCCAAAGAGCAAACACTGCGCGAAGCACACGCCAAAGGCGAGATCACTATGTCTCCGTCCACATTGGCGCGGATCAAAGAGGGTAATATCAGTAAAGGCGATGTTCTGGCTGTGGCCCAGGTGGCTGCGATCCTGGCGGTTAAAGAAACGGGGCGGCTGATACCGATGGCTCACCCGCTTGCGATCTCCGGTGTAGAAGTTACCTTTGAGCTGATCGATGAACAGGCTAAAATTGTTATCGGGGTAAGCGTTAAGCTTACCGGACAAACCGGCGTGGAGATGGAAGCATTGACCGGAGTCAGCATAGCCGCACTGACAATCTACGATATGTGTAAGGCTATGGATAAAAATATGGTTATTCAGAATATCCGGCTGGAAGAAAAGAAGGGGGGACGCTCCGGGCTCTACCGCCGTGAGCAAACTTAATGGCAGAGATTATCGCTGTATGCATCAGTGCCGCCAAAGGACAACGCAAGAAAGATGTTGGTCAAAGTACGCTGATCAAAAATCAGGGGTTGGAAGGTGATGCCCACGCTGGTTTTGCCCACCGGCAGGTAAGCCTCCTGGCATCTGAAAGCATCGCCAAAATGACGGCGAAAGGGCTTACGGTTGGTCCTGGCGATTTTGCAGAGAATCTGACTACCACTGGGATTGATCTGGCAGATTTACCCGTTGGAACCAGACTTCAGGTTGGTCCTGACGCTATCCTGCGGGTTACCCAGATTGGCAAGGAATGCCACGACCGCTGTGCCATTTATTACGAGGCTGGCGACTGTGTAATGCCGCGTGAAGGTATTTTTGCTGAAGTATTAGCCGGAGGAAAAATCAAGGTTGGAGATGCCCTGCTTCAAAAACACGCCTATCGCTTTGGAGTAATTACGGCCAGTGACAAAGGATCGTGTGGAGAGCGAGAGGATAAAAGCGGGCCGGCAGTTGGTGAAATCCTGCTGCCATGGGGCGATGTCACAGATTGTATAATTGTCGCTGATGACCACTACGCACTGGTGAATACGATGCGCTCCCTGGTAGATAAGGGGGTTGATGCAATTTTTACTACCGGGGGCACCGGACTGGGCCCACGCGATGTTACCCCCGAGGCTACCCTGGCTGTAGTCAACCGGCTGGTGCCAGGCATCGCCGAGACGATCCGCCGCGAAACGGCTGCCTTCACTGCTAAGGCGATGCTTTCAAGAGGTATAGCCGGTATCTGTGGTTCCACCCTGATCGTAAATCTGCCCGGCAGCCCAAAAGCCGTATCTGAATGCATGGCAATTATAACACCAGTTCTGGAACATGCTCTGGAAACTCTAACCGGTCGAGGAGGGGAATGCGCAAGATAGCCGTGAAGCAAGCCGGGTAATGGACAACGGTTGACGTTTTCTATCTCAATCTTTTAGAGCACTTAAAATTGAACGCAGCCGTTCGCGGTAGCATGCATTTTCAATAATGGTGCCTGTGACCACAATGTCGGCCCCGGCCTGGCGTACCCGGCGAGCATCAATCGCAGTACGAATACCACCTCCGACAATCAGAGGTATTGATAGTTCACGTTTTACCGCACGGATCATACACGCCGGAACAGGTTGCGCCGCTCCGTTACCGGCTTCGAGGTACACATAGGACATACCCATGTATTGAGCTGCCAAAGCATAGCCAATCGCCTGCCAAAAATTATCACGCGAGAGAAGATCTGCCTCTCCGATCTCGCCCAATTTCATGCCTGGTTCAACCAGGATAAAACCAGTGGAAAGAACCTCAACTTCTAGTCGTTTTAAAACAAGCGCCAGCCGCGACTGGGTGCCGCTGACAAACTGTGCGTTGCGTGAATTCAGTAGGCTTAGGAAAAGAATAGCATCCAGATTAAGACTGATCGATGCAGTACCGGTAGGGAAAAAAATTACCGGTATCGATGCCCTCTGTTTGACCTCTTCCGCTGTTTCACTCATGGCGCGCTGGGTTATGCCAGGCGAACCACCCACAAATATCAGATCACTGCCCACTTCCTGGGCTGTTTCCGCCAAACGGCCTGCCGCCTCGGGTAGCTGGCGCGAAGGATCAATCAGGGTAACATGTACCGCGCCCTGCTTCAACTTTGCCTCTAGATACTGTTTTACGTTCATCGCACCCAGATCCTCTTCTATGAATTATTCTGGCAACCAAAGCGTCTTTAACTGACTAGCGGTGTAAACTACTGCTTAATATTGCCAGTAGGCAAAATACATTGCATCTCGACAAAACCTTAATTCAAAAACCTTCTGCGGGGAACGAATTGGCAAATAGCCCTGGAACTTGTCATCATTATAATTCAGAAAAGATTTAATTACAACTGCATAAAACCGCCGGCCAGTAATATTACAGCACTTCATAGCAGCCTGCTTCTGTTCTGCGAACAAGCCCCTCTTTTTCAAAACTCTCCAGATGCTTGCGAATCATATTTTCTTCAAAGAAACGAAAAACGGACTTGCTGTCGTGGTTTCGGTAAATAATCTTTTTTGCCGTTATCTGCTCCAACGTGCGCGGTCGCTCTCTTAAAAGCTTCAATAGCGCTTCGTCTCGCTGTTCTAGTGCAGACCCGTAAATGGCAAGTTGCTGATCGATTCTATCGGAAGTGGGCATACTATGGCTGGTGATCAGCATGGTCGGTTTAAGATCGCGCAGACGACGGATCGACAACCGGAAATTCTCCAGATCTGATGACGGGTTGCCGTACCATGGCCCAAAGCTGGTTAAGTCAATGTCCGCAGCAAAAACTATCCCATATTCTTCAATCAGAAAAGCGCAGTGGCCCGGAGTATGTCCGGGCAAATGCAGCACAGTCAAATTAATTTTGCCCAATGCAATGCGCTCGTTGTCGCTCAGGTAGTGGTCAACTTGGGTTGAATTGAAACTAAATAGCTTTTCCATTCGCCACGGTGATGCAAAATCATATTTTCCCAGGCCGCTCAACTGGTAAAAACTCTCGACAGATTCCACTCCGGGGGCATCTTTCTCATGGATCGAAAACGAAACATCAGGGAAAAGGTGGTTCCCACTGACATGATCTCTGTGATAATGGCTTAAGAGTACACGGTCTACTTTTCCGGATAACTTCTCCAGAATCAATCCTGCTCCGGTATCAATTAAAAGTCGTTGATTTCCCCCGATATAAAGGGCATGAGCATAAGGAAAACGACCACGAAACTCCGCTTCTATAAACCATATCCCTTCCTTTATTTGGATCATAGACGGCCCAACTCCCTTTATACAAACTATCGTGAAAATAGGTTGTTTCCATATTAAAACTAAAACCCGCCTTATGCTTCACTAACAAGAAGCAGCAGCGGGTGGCAAAACCAATAACTTTATTTACTACTAAAGGCTGCACACAGCATAACCTGACACATGATCGTTCAAATGGTCTCACCAAGTGCAAATTGCCTCACATCAATGACCTGACTGGGAAAATACCGCATCCCCTTACACGGATTACCGCTTTGAGAACTGTGGAGCACGACGTGCCTTTTTCAAACCGCACTTCTTACGCTCTTTCATACGCGGGTCACGGGTCAGATAGCCGTTCTTCTTCAATACCGGTCGGAAAGCACTGTCAACCTTCAAAAGTGCCCGGGCGATACCATGCCTGACCGCGCCGGCCTGTCCGGAGAAACCGCCGCCTTCGACCTTGACTATAACATCGAAACGCTCGCCTGTATCCGTTGCAGTAAGAGGCTGCCTGACGATCAACTTTAGCGTTTCCGGTCCAAAATACTGATCCATTTCTTTTTCGTTGACCGTGATCCTGCCGTTACCCGGAAGCAAACGAACTCTCGCTACCGATTCTTTACGACGTCCTGTGCCTAAATATTGTACTGCGTTCAAGAACCAGGACCTCCTTCCTTCATTTCATCCGGCCCTTCTCTCCAGGGCACTGGGCGCTGAGCCTGATGCGAGTGCTGGCTTCCTCTGTAAACACGCAATTTTTTCAGCATTGCACGCCCCAGCCGATTGTGCGGCAGCATACCGCGAATAGCCAGATAGACCGCCTTATCCGG
>DATIKA010000337.1:0-11655 GCA_035478055.1 Candidatus Limnocylindrales bacterium
CGTGCCGCCTATGCCTGCCGAAACAGCCACCGCAATCAGCAGCAACTCATCCACGCTGGTATAACGCCACACCCTTCGGTAAAAACCGAACAGGAAAAACATCGCCAAATTGATCAATGTCGCCGGCAGCAGCAAAGTCTCCAGCCTGGCAAACCATAGCAGCGGCACCATGAAATCGAAACGCAGATAGACACCCAAAGCAAAAGCCACCACAACCAGGACCGCATCGATTATGGCCAGCGCCAGGTGCCTTATTTTGCCGTTCAAGCTCAGCATTATTTCCCTCCGGGGATAACCAATCAGATCGCCAAATAACCTTTTAGCTTCTTAACTTCGTTCCATGCTGCAAAACCTTTTTTATGCACTCAATCACGCGTGCTTGCTCATCTTCCGTCAGATTCGAACCTGAAGGTAAACATAAACCGTTTGCAAAAAGTTTGTCAGAAATGCTTTCGTCTTCACTGTGCCGGTAGTATCTCGAGCCCTGATAGAGCGGTTGCCGGTGCAGCGGCTTCCATACCGGACGCGCCTCTATATTTTCTTCTTCCAGCGCATCGATAAGCATGTCCCGGTTAACCCCGCATTTCTGCGGATCCACCGTCAGTGCCGTCAGCCAGCGGGTCGAACGACCATACGAAGCTTCAGGCATGAACTCTAAACCATTTATACCACATAAAGCGTCACGGTAACGCTTAAATACAGCACGCCGCGCCGCAACCCGCGATTCTAAAACCTCCAGCTGGCCTAACCCAATGCCGGCCAACACATTACTTAAACGATAGTTATAACCTACCTCGGTATGCTCATAGTGCCTGGCCGATTGGCGGGCCTGAGTAGCTAAATAACGGGCTCGCTGCAACGCCTCCGGATCGTCCGACACCAGGGCTCCTCCGCCGGAAGTGGTAATAATTTTATTACCGTTAAATGATAAAATCCCGAATTTCCCAAAACTGCCGCTTGGTTTTCCCTGGTAGGAAGCGCCCAGCGATTCGGCAGCGTCTTCAATCAATGGTACGTTATAACTGTTACAGAGGTCAAGTAGCGGTGTCAGATTAGCGCTCTGGCCATAAAGATTCACCACAATCACTGCCCGTGGCAGGCTGCCAGTTTTTTCAGCATCAACAAACGCGCGCTTCAAAGCAGCCACAGACATATTCCAGGAATCAGCTTCAGAATCAATAAAAACCGGTTCAGCACCAAAATAGCAGATCGGGTTGGCAGTGGCGATAAAAGTAAGCGAAGAACAGAAGACCCGGTCGCCCCGCCCAACGCCAGATAACTGCAAGGCCAGGTGGATTGCCGCCGTTCCTGAGCTAAGTGCCAACGCACCACCCCCCACTTCCAGAGTGGCAGCCAATTCCCTCTCAAATGCCTCCACATGGGGCCCCAGAGGCGCAATCCAGTTTGTAGCAAATACTTCATCGATATATTTTTGCTCCCGACCGCTCATGTGCGGCGGGGATAAGTAAATGCGTTTAATGTTGTTCATGGCCGTTGTCCTCTTTAGCTAAATGTTGAGCGCATCTGGCTATCGTTTCTTATCATGATACTTAATCGGTTTAGCCGGCACTCCTGCTACCAAGGAATATGCCGGTAAATCGCTTGCAACCACTGCACCGGCACCAATCATGCTCCATTTCCCAATGGTCTTACCTGGAATAATTGCTGCATTAGCACCTACTTCGCAACCTTCTTCCAAAACAACGTTACCTGATATGTTTACAGAAGGCCCAAAAGTACAGTAATTGTCAATAATTACGTCGTGACCTACTGTACAAGATAAATTCATAAAAACATGGTTTTTCACGATAATATTAACAGTGAGGATACTTCCGATGCAAATAATATTACCAACACCCACTTCTATGTGTTTGGATAAAAGCGCATTCGGGTGAATAAGATTAGCAAAACTTAAACCCAAAGCAGTTGCTCTCTCTGCCATCACCTTTTTATGTTTTGTATTACTAATTGCACAAACCGCAAACATTTTCCCTTTAAACTTAAGATGATCAAAATCCCCTATTACCGGGTACCCGTTAAGAGTAAGACCATGTTTAGACTGATCTCCATCAATAAAACCAATCATATTCCATAATGGTTTATGGTCGTTTATCTGTTCAACCATCCATGAAACTCCAACGCCAAATCCACCAGCGCCGATTATAACCAAATCTTGCATATAAGATACTCTCCCGAAAAGATTAAATGTTTTCCCTATTATCTGCTGGGGTATTGTGTTTCATGCAAGTACCCATAAACTCGGGGCTCGTTGCCCAACCGTCCTGACTGATTCCTTCCGCCTTCAACACTTTAAACAATGTCAGCCACAACACCTTAAAATCAAGCCAAAAATTACGATGATCAACATACCAAACATCCAAAGCAAACTTTTCTTCCCAGGTAAGAACATTCCTGCCGTTAATCTGCGCCCAACCGGTAATCCCGGGCTTAACATCATGCCTCCTGGCCTGTTCCGGGGTATAGCGCTCAAGGTAAGCCATCAATAAAGGCCTTGGCCCAACCAGGCTCAAATCGCCCTTGATCACATTAAACACCTGGGGTAGTTCATCTAAGCTATATTTGCGCAGCTTCCTGCCCAAAAGAGTGAGCCGCTGACTATCATCTAAATATTCGCCTCGGCTACCGGCCTGATCAATCATGGTGCGAAACTTGTAAAGGTAAAATGGTTTTTCATTTAACCCTGGTCTTAGCTGCTTGAAAATAACAGGAGAACCCATTTGAAAACGAATAATCATCGCCAAAACAAGCATGACCGGTGAAAAGAGTATCAGCAATACTGTACCGGTTATAAAATCAAAAAGCCGCTTAGACATTTCTGTTGTCCCCTCGCACAGCAGTAGCTCGTCGGGTAAACTTTCCCATGCCAAAGGTTGCATTGGATCAAACCCACTTTAGTGCAGTGGTTTCTTTTGGGTGAGCTTCCTTTTTCCGATTTAGCCTGTTACATTGCTTTTACTTCCCCTCAGAAGAGGTATGGCCTGGGATGTGTTCACTTCTAATAAGCCACTAATGATGGCCGATATTAAGGCGCCACATGGTGAACTTGAGGGGCAGGCCAATTGTTAGCGGATGAATCCTCGTATTTTACGGCAAGAAAAAGTGAAAGCGTTGAATGTAGTTCATGGCCTGTTGCCCTCTTTAGTTATTTGTTGAGCAGTTATTTGCTGAGCGTACTTGGCTCTTGTTACTAATCATGATACTTGATTGGTTTTGCCGGCACTCCTACTACCGTGGAATGTACCGGTATATCGCTTGTAACGACTGCACCGGCACCGATCATGCTCCATTTCCCGATCGTCTTTCCGGGAATAATTGCTGCATTAGTACCCACTTCACAACCTTCTTCAAAAACAACGCTACCTGATATGTTTACCGAAGGCGCAAAAGTACAGTAACTGTCTATAGTTACATCATGACCTATTGTACAATATAAATTAATTATTACATGATTTTTAACGGTAACATTAACAGTGATGATGCTTCCAGCGCAAATAATATTGCCAAAACCCATTTCCATGTGCTTGGATAAGAGCGCCGTTGGATGAATAAGATTAGCAAAACTTAAACCCGAAACAGTTGCTCTCTTGGCCATCTCCTTTTTACGTTTTGTATTGCCAACCGCACAAACAGCAAATACTTTCCCTTTATATTTAAGATCATCAAAATCCCCAATTACCGGGTATCCGTTTAAATCAAGACCATGTTTTGACTGATCTTCATCAATAAAACCAATCAGTTTCCATAATGGTTGGTGGGCGTTGATCTCTTCCACCAACCAGGCAACTTCCCTGCCAAATCCACCAGCGCCGATTATAACCAAATCGTGCATCTTAGTTACTCTCCCCAAAAGATTAAATGGTTTTTCTTTTTATCAGCCTTAAAGCTTTTAACTGTCAACATACTAAAAACCCAAGCCAGTTTTTTCTGCCTGGGTAATTATACTCCTGCCGCTAATCTACTCCCATTCGTTAATCCCAAGTTTAATACCATGCCGCCTGGCCTGTACCGGGATATATCGATCAAGATACGCCATCAGTAAAGGTCTTAATCCATCCAGGTTCAAATCGTGAAATCTCGTCTGCAAGAAACAAACCGAATTTGTGCAACGAGTCGCCCAGTGATATCTCCGGCCGCCACCCTGTCAGGTCGTTTATGCTCCGGATATTCATTCCGTAGTGCATGGGGACAGTGTCATTTGTGATTTCAATGTGGCTTCCATGTCTGCCAAGACTTCTGGCCACTCTATTCGTTACATCGGCAATGTCAGTTATGGAGGTTTGTCTGCCGGAACCAAGATTGTAGACAGACAACCAGGAGTCGGGATGAACCCCCAACAGACTGGTAATGCCCTTTGCAGCATCCCTGACACTCAACAGATCAAAGGTCTGGGTTCCTCCATTAATCACAATGTCCTCCCCCATCAAGGCAGCCTTCATAAACCGGTGAAGCAGCTCATCGTTATTTAAATGGTTATTTAAAGGGATGCCTATGATACGAGATAGGCGGATCGAGGTTACAGCTACCTGCTTGTTATTCCTGGCAATGCCGGCCGCAATCAGTTCTACCGCCCACTTAGAAGCCCCGTAGGACGTTTCCGGGGCCGGCACCATGTCCTCGGTCCACAAGGGTGGATGGATCTGCCCATACACCGCCTGACTGGAGATATTGATGATGGCCGGCACCTGGTGACTGGCTGCACTTTTGAGAATCCATTCGGAAAACCGCAAGCTTTCAGCTATCTCGGAAAAAGCATTGTTTTGACGGGCAAAGGCTCCGTGGATCAACAAATCGATACTCCCCAGGTTAGATAAGCCTTCTTTCATCTGATCCACATGCACCAGCTTTACTTTCTTCTTCCGGATTGCCGCTAATTTGCTTGTATCTTCGGCAATAACCACATCTGCCAGAGGGCTTACCTCGTGAATCTCCTTGGCTCGGTCCAGATCCTTCACCAAACAGACCACCGTTTCAATCTCTTCTTTCCTGATCAGCTCTTCCACCAAATACCGACCTAAAAAACCGGTGGCGCCAGTCAGCATCACCGTCTTTCCTTTTTGAAATTTCTGGGAGCTGATAGTCTTCGCCACTGCATGGTTCAGACTGGGGTACTTTTCGTACTGCACCACCCGGTCCGCCACTTGACGAAGACCGATGCGTGCCGGATTTAACACCATGTCCTTCCGTGGAGTTCCCATCTCCAGAAAATCCCGAATCAAGGCCTCCACCTCATTAAATCCCATCATGGCCCGCAAACCGGTGATGCCGGTGAAGCGAGGATTCAATTCAAAGAATTTTGGTCCATGATCAGTTATCCGACCCTGGATATTGATGGGCCCCTGAAGCCCCTGGGAAACCAGGTATTGGATTACCGGATCCAGAGCGTTCCATATTGACGCATGGTCGAAGGGGACGATCTCAATCGGAACCCCTTGTTTAAGCGTGTTGCAGGTGGCACATTTTCCCAGAATTATCCCAGTTTTTCCCACGACATACTGAACAGAGATTTCCGAAACCTGGGTAATGATCCTCTTATTCAGGTCTTCCATATATCGCTCCCTGTTCACATCTCCGGAATGAGGAAGAACGATTTCCTGAAAGATCTGGTTGTCTCCCGCGTTGAGCATATCCTCCGGTCCCAGGATAACCATTATGCCGGAAGAACCGGACCCATTTCTGGGTTTGGCAATCAAGGGAAAGGAAACCGAGCCTTCTGCCCGGTTAGTGTTAAATTCCTCTTTGGTGTAGGTTCTGGCAAACAAATTTGAAAACTTGCCCAACGCCCGGCCCATCTTTAATTTGTCCCGACAAAGTTCGATCACCGAAAGACTGGCCACCAGCGGCACGGTACCAATTTCCAGAAAACTGTTCCGATGGTGAGCAAACAAATTCAATTCTGAATCCCAACCAGGCACAACTATAGCCAACCGATGCTCTCTGCATTTTCTGATTAATTCCGCCATATACCCAGGATCATCGACTCGCGGTAATTCATCATGTCGATCACAGTCATAGGCACCATACGCCATCGGGTTAGCGCCCAAGCCGACCGTATAAAGTGGCAGTTCGGACAAACGGCAAGAACTGATCACACTTTGTCCTATGCCGCTGCCAATTGTGGTAATGCCCACTCGAATCTGTTTTTTCAACCCGTTCCTGCTCCTCTCATTCTCAACACAACTGTTATGCCTTCTGGAAGCTCCATGTCCCCGCCGAAGGAAACCCTTCGTCTCCATTAATCAACCTACATCCATCCTGCTCCGGGAGCAGATAAAAGTAGCTATCTTATCTCATGCTATTTACTCCACAGCTCGTAAACAGCTTTGATAAACCTTCTCCGCAACTGCATCCCAACTCAATTCATACTTGGCCTTCTGACGACCAGCTTGTCCCATATTATACCGCAAAGTTTGATCCAACAGAAGCTTAGCCAAAGCAGCGGCAAGCGCGTGCTTATCGCGTGGAGGAACCAAGAACCCGGTAACCCCATCGTCAACCTGCTCTGGCAAACCTCCCAGCTTGGTAGCTACGACTGGAACCCCCATCACATAAGAAATCGGAATTACCCCAGACTGGGAAGCATCAATATATGGAACGGCCAAAACGCTTGCTTCATTAAAAATAGAACTGATTTCATGATCTTCTATCCATCGATTTACTACGATAACATCGCGGAGAGTCGCAAGTTTTTCCTGAAAAGGAGCCATATCACCGCTGCCGGCAATGATCAGCTTTGCGGCTGGAACAAGTTTTTTCACCACAGGAAAAGCGTCAAGCAATACATCTATACCTTTGTAAGGCGTAAGCCTTCCAAAAAACAAAATTGTATTGCTATCCTGCTTATTACTTGCCTTCTGCCCGTAATCGAACTCTCCATGCGGTATCACGTCAATTTTCGAAGCGGGCATACCCAAGCGTTTGACATCTTCAATAAATACTCTGCTCAATATAATAACGCGCGATGCCTGACGCACATTTATTTTTCGGAATATTTTCCTGACCCATCTTCTTTCCCCCAAATGAAAAACAGGGTCATGCAAAGTAATAACTTTCGGGTGCCGAGGTAACATTCTGTTGATCAGGGGCGCCCAAAAGTGGAGCATCGGATAATACAAAACACCAGGGGCTAGGTTCTGTAAGCGATCACGTAATTCCAGATATTTGTGCACATTGAGCGATGAGAGTATAAAACTCCTGACATCTGTGTACGTCGCCACTTTAATAAGTTCAATACCGGTTTTGTCCCATTCATCCATATTCCAGGCCTGAGCGGAAATAATTGCGATAACTTTACATTTAACACTAAGCGCCTTGGCTACCTCTAAGCTGTACTTCGCCCCCCCGCCTCTTCTGCCAAGGTATATTAACGCTATTTTCATAAATCCTCCCATTGAGACTGTTTAACAATTATTTCCTCTGATCTACGGTGCATCATTTAACGCATCCTGAGATAAATATTTTTTAACGCTTTAAATTTCGGACTGTCGGAAGTTAAGTTCAGGAGTTTGAGCAGTTTTAAAATCCATGCTTCACCAGGTCGGGGGCTCACCCCAATCTCCTGTAGTAAAGTGTCCCAAGTAACCCAAGGACGGTAATTATCTGCCGCTGTTCTGCAATAAATTCTAAAGATGTTAAAAAGAAACACCTTTAGCGATTCGCCAGTAAGTGTTTTGCCTAACTTTGCAAGCAGTGGATAAACAACCTCAAGGCGTACCGGTTCACCTGCAAAAGCCCGCAACAGTTCGCCGGCCTCTTTCCTTTGGCTATCACCACATAACACCAACCACTGTCGCAGGCGGATTTTTTGCGCCATTTCAACCATGTCACTCCGTTCTCGCTCAGAAATTTGGTCAGCATGTACACGGTATTTCACAAGAAACTCGGGCACATTGCCTAGCTTTGCACCTGCCCCAGCGAGCCGTTGCCACAAATCAAAATCTTCTCCGGTGTAAAATTCTGATCTGTAAGTCTGCGCCTTAAATGAGCAGGTCTTGCCAAGTACAGAAGAATGACATAATGGTGAGTCAAACAGCATTAGGATGCTTATTGCCTCACTTGACACAGGATATTTCCAGGAAACTTGCTTGGTCCCAAAACATTTCGCCCAGGTGCCGCAAATATCTAACCCTTTCTGTTGGGCGTATGCTAACTGACGTTCAAATCTGGTAGGCGCAGCAATATCATCCGCATCAATCCGCGCAATCCACTGCCCGCGTGCCAATCCAACAGCTTCATTTGAAGAAGCAGCTGAACCACGGTTTTCTCGAGAGATGATTTTTATGCGATTGTCCGATGAGGCGTATCTTTGTATAATTTGCAAAGAACCATCCGTCGAACCATCATCGATAATTATGAATTCAAAATCCCCAAATGTTTGCCGAAGAATCGATTCAATTGCTTGCCCGACGAAGCGATCTGCGTTGAAGACTGGCATAACAACCGAAATTATTGGTGTAATTATATTATGATCCGCCCTTCTGAAAGCATATGTTTGGTGTCTGTGCGTATTCCGGTCAATCTGGCCACCTGTTCCGGAGTTTCCGGCCGGGTAGTCGGAGCGTAGCGACGCCGGTTGTGGATAGTATACATAGGTGGTCGGATTCAGTCAAGATTACTCATTAATTTCCGCATCGAATCCCCCCTTAGATCAACTTTGTATGCGTTATGCACCAGCCGGTCCAGAATGGCATCGGCAAGAGTGGGGTCGGTTAGGATGCTATGCCATTGGCTGATTGGCAGCTGGCTTGTAATCATGGTGGAGCGGGTTTGGTTGCGGTCTTCGATGATGTCTAGTAGATCCCTGGCCTCTTCTACCTGAAGCGGGGAGAGTCCCCAATCGTCCAGAAGAAGGACATCGGTCTTTTGAAGTTTTTTAACCAAAGTGTTGTAGCTCCCGTCGGCCCGGGCGGTGGCGATCGTCTGTAGAAGCCGGGATGTACGCCAATACTGTGCAGAGTACCCGAGCCGGCAGCCCTTGTTAACCAGTGCACAGGCGATGTACGTTTTTCCAACCCCGGTCGGACCGGTAATGATCAGATTGTGGTGTTCTTTAATCCAGCGGCATTCAGCCAGGGAAAAGAAGGCGGAACGGTCAAGACCGCGGGGTTGTCGGAAGTCGATATCTTCCACGCAGGCCTGCTGTTTCAACTTAGCCTTGTTTAACAGGCGGGTCAGTTGCCTGTTTGCCCGCAAATCAGCCTCGCGGTCGACCACAATGGCAAGCCGCTCTTCGAAAGACAACCCGGCGGCCTGGGGCTGCGCCATTAATTCTTCCAGTGCTTGGGCCATGCCGAAGAGCTTCATCTCGCAAAGCTTGTCTAGAGTAGGTTGTAACATGTATCTCACTCCCTTAGTGATAATATTCCGCGCCCCGAATGTTCTTGTGTGTCGTCCCGGGCGTAAGTGTTCTGGTGGATACGAGAGGCGCCTGATCGAGCCCCGTCTTCAAGATGGATTTAACGCTCTTGTAAGAGTGGGTTTTAATGGCCAGGCTCCGCTTACAGGCGGCTTCCAGCCGTTGTGGTGTGTACTTGTCGCCTAAGCGGGAGGGGGAGGATGCCCAGACATGCACGATATCCCTGCTCCGGGTGGGGCTTTGCAGCCATGATGGACTCAAAGAGCTTCGCCGTGCAGGGTCCTGCTTTCTGCGCCCAGGCTATCATTCGGGAAGGTGTCCATTCAAGATATTCCCGGTGAGCTTTTGGCCGATGTTCCGGGCATGTTGTGGCCCGGCCCGGGATGTAACTGCGTACATGGCTGGCCACCCGTTTGTTTTTAAAGAGCACCTCAACCAGATGTGTCCCCAGCCGGACATCTACCTGCTCATTGACCAGTTGATACGGTACGCTGTAAAAATGGCGGTCAACCTCGATGTGGTAGTCTATGTTAACCTTAGCGGTTTTCCACTGGACAAAGGGGTAACGTTCAGAGGGCAGCGGCTTTAAGGCAGCCCGTTCCAGAGTGTCAAAGAGTTCTCGCCGGCTGTAAGGTAGTTTTTTAAACTTCTTGTTATTTAATCTCACCAGCAGTTCACCGATGGCCATGTTTAGCTCGGCCACACTGAAAAAAGTATGATTTCTCAGCGCTGCCAATATCCAGCGTTCTACCAGCAGTACTCCGGCTTCCGCCTTAGCATTGTCTCTAGGCTTCCTGACCCTGCTGGGAATAACGGCCGTGCCGTAGTGGGAGGCCATATCCTGGTAGATGGGGTTGATGTCCGGTTCGTAGCGGCAAGGCTTGGCCACACCAGTTTTTAAATTGTCTTCCACGACGATCTCCGGTACTCCACCGAAATATTCAAAGGTATGGATGTGTGCTAATATCCAGTTCGCCTGCACTCTGGACGGAAAGGCTTCCACAAAGGTTAAGCTGCTGGCCCCAAGTACCGCCACAAAAATGCTGGCGAAAGTTACTTCACCGGTATCTCTGTCTACGATGGGCACTTCCGGGCCGGCCCAATCCACAAACACCCGCTCACCGGCCCGGTATTCCTTTCTCAGGCTAAGATCCAGCTTCTCCTGACTGCGCCGGTAGTACTCACAGAACTGGGTATATTGATAGCCGTCCTCGCAAGCCTTCTTGTATTCGTACCACAGCAGTTGCAGTGTCATACCTTTCCTGCGCATTTCTGTACGCAGATAATTCATGTCCGGCAGTGGCCGTGTATTGCTGTAGCTTGGCCTTCTAAACAGGGCTGCCTCCAGCTGGGTATCGTCCATACCTTCAGGCAGTGGCCATCCCAGGCCCGCTTCCTTTGCCCGCTGAAGGTATTCTCCAACGGTGCTTCTACCGATGTTGCAGCTGGTAGCAATCTTTCGGGCACTTAGGCCCGCCCCATAATGTAACCGTAGTACTTCTCTGACTTTGCGCATGGATAACCCCTTCCTTGCCATCTCCCCACCACCCGATCTCTCTTTTTACCTGGATGGTAGAGCATCTGGCCACATTTATCCAGCGCCGTTTATTCGCCAACCTGTTTTCGGATTTCATTTCGCTGTAAAGCGGCCACCTATTTCGGTCACGGCCAAAAAGTGGCCGGTTAAAACCGAAACAGGTGGCCGGAATCGCCCGAAATGGGTGGCCGCTTTATTCCGAAATGGGTGGCCGGATTGGCCCGAAATACGCAGTGTCTGCCCGGTATTCATCATTTTGTAGATCTAAATACTATCTGACCGCCGCCCGGATGACCAAACTCCGCCGAGTCGTAAATTTCAACACAAACATCTGAAAAACCTGCAGAATGCATGCATTCAAGTATATCCCATGCAAAATCTGTAAACACTAGTGACCCGGCAGCAGAAACAGGATTTCCGTGGTACGCCGGAGGCAAAATATGCTTGAGATGTCCATTTACCATTTCTACTCGAGTGACTGAGATGTCGCTATCAGAATGAAATGGAATTGTGGTGAGCATTACCGCCCCGCTTTTCAGAACACGCTTACATTCCGCAAATGCTTTTAAAGGGTTCGGAACATGTTCGAAAACGTCATTACTCACGATTAGATCAAGTGTGTTATCTATAAAACTGAGATTTTCAACATTTTCGTGACGAATGTCTTTAATGATCGCGCCACTCACATATTCTTTACCAAGGTACTCGCTCCCGATAATCAAGTGATTTCTAAAGGTGGCTTTTG
>DATIKA010000338.1:0-6440 GCA_035478055.1 Candidatus Limnocylindrales bacterium
ATTAAACTGGTATTCGTACATACCTCCGGCCATGAAGAAATATGTGGTATCGGTTAAGACCCAATTCCATGGCATCGGCTCGGTTTGCTGCTTGAATTTTTTGACCCTGGCTAAGTGAATGCCGGTGTTGCCATACAAGCACCGCCCTGGCTCGATCTGCAGTGTTACACCGCGGGTATCTACTCCCAGGCGCGAAAGCTCTTGGTGTAAGGTTCCGGCCGCTGCCCGGGCGTATTCCGCGATCGTTGGCGCCATTTTACGGTTTGGTTTTTTGCTGAATGAATGAAGGATTTTACCCATCAGCCGGTAGCGAAGGGCCGGTTTTAAGAGACGCAGGATTTGCAGCAGCGGCCAGGTCAGCCAGGTCTCGATTACGTCATGACGGAGCCCAAGTTTGTTGTGCGGGTCGCGGAAAATCGCGAAGCCGCCACCGATATCGATTTCTTTTGGCTGCCACCCACCCCAGGCTTTGGATAGATCAGCGATTAAAGCAGCATAAGCCTTCATCATCCCCTGCCAGTACCACAGGCTGGCATGGTGGCGGCCGCCGTGAAAATGAAGACCGGTCAGATCCAGGTTAGGCAGCTGCAGGACCTTCCGCCCCAATTCCGGCAGGTATTGCGCCGGGATTCCCGACTTGTAAACCTGGATGCCGATATCGATCGAAACTTTCTCCGGCGCAAAATCAGTGGGCTTATATAGATCCGGGAAATTAGGTTTGACCCGGAAACGTATTTTAGCTTTTTTACCCAACCGGCCGGCTACTTGGTTGATCAGTTCCGGCTCATCGATATCTTCAACGGTAATCCGCAAGCCATGTTTAACGCATTCTTCAATAAGCTCTTCCTGCTTGCCGCCGCCATTAACTGAGATCATCGCCGGATCAACATCTGCTTCAAGAGCCGCATACAGTTCTCCGGGCGAGTAAATGTCTGCCCCGGCGCCTTCCTGGCTGAGGATTTTGCGGATCGCAATATTCCAGTTGGCTTTTATCGCCGGAAGCACTTCGAGCTTTCCATCCGGCCAGTGTTGGGCAAAAGCGTCCCGAAATTCCCGGAGATTCTGCCTGAGCTGGCGTTCGGAAAAGACAAACAGCGGTGATCCGAATTTGTTTACCAGCTCTACGGTGTCGCAATCTTCAATAAAGAGGTGGCCGTTTTTGGTGCTCAGGCAACTGTCAATTATTGTATGCTCGGACATCAGTTCTTCCTTTCTGATCGGTGATGGGCTGAACCTTTCCATGTAGTATTAATCAGCGCAGCGCGGTTGTCCGGTGATTCTTACTTTCAACCTTTAATTCAGCAATTCTGTATAGTCCGATCTCTCTGTGCGTACGATCATAGCATGAAATATAGAAAGATGGGAATATTCTTTTTGTTCTAACCGTTTAGGATCTTCGGTTTCCAGAACTACCAGAACTACCAGCGGCACAATGCTTCTCGGTCCAGCCGACTCCGATATTAAGGCCGACTTTGTGCACGCCGTTAATCCTCGATCACCGGTCCCCAATTCCAGAAGCTGGTTAAGGGCCAGAGGCCGCGGCCGAAGTCAAGGCAGGCGAAGCTGCCGTCGACGGTGTATTATCGATCTCTTACCGTTATATTCCCGCTGCCGGCAACGGATGTTGCTTCTCTGCAAACTGGAAGCGGCTGTCGTTCCAGGGGATACCCACGTTCAAGGTCTGGTGCCCGGGTGGGACGAATGATGGGGTGAAGTAAGGGGCGGCAAGTTGGGGCTCGAAGAGCAGGTCATCCCCATCGGCCTGGGTGCCGGCTTTAACTGAGCCTGGGTGATTATCAACCAGCAGCAATCCACCAAGACCTCGAACATCTGGGGTATCGACAACAACCGATCCGGCACCAACACAAACCGTATCGTATTGTTCAACAAATGAGCAAGCGGTATGTCCGGTAAACAGAGCAGCCGGGCGACCCTGAACCCGGTGCGACCGGCTGCTCAGTCTCTAATCCGGGCGCCGAACGGCATGATGGCCAGCAGCGCCAATTTAAAATGCTGCAAACCAAAGGGAATGCCGATAATCGTGACACAGTATATAACACCCAGGGCCAGGTGGGCGAGACAGAGTTCCCAGCCGAGGATCAAGATCCAGAGAATGTTGCCGATCATGCCGCCGAATCCGAAGTGGCCGGGATGGACTTGCCGGCCAAACGGCCAGAGCACGAACCCGGCAAATTTGAAACACTGCAGGCCGAAGGGTATGCCGATAATTGTAATGCAGACCAACAGCCCGGCCACAGTCCATAAAACAGCCATGATCAATCCGCCAAACAACAGCCATATCAGGTTACCGATTATACTCATCATCATCCCCCGCAATCATTGATAGTCTAAGCCATTTGCGATCCTTGAAAACGTCTGATAAGCAAGCTTTTCTTTCGGGCATAAAATATATTTTACCCAGGGGCAGGCTGTAAAACAGGGATTTTACCTGTGCTACGGCCTGGGAGTTGCTAAATTGGTCATCAAATCCACAGGTATATTCAGGCAATTAGCTTGAATTGGATCTAGACAATCAGTATGAAATGTAGCAACATTTGAGGAACATATAGGGACCCCCGTACCTTTTGCCGAATTGGTTTTTAGCAAATAAACAAAAGCAGAAGGAGAATTTCCCTATGGCCATTATACCACTACAACGACTTTTTGGGTGGGAACAAATCGAAGGGTTAGGTGATTTAGAACGACTGATGCCGGTTCTAAACCACCTGCCCGATAAAAGGCTAATGAACTATCCTGATAATAGTGCCTTGCTATCTTCATCCTTCCACGGATGCCGCAGGCGTCATAGGTGTCTTGTTAGAAAAGAGGCGTGGTTCGGGCTGCGATGACTATCCGCTCCGGGCAACAGCGAAATCAAAAAGACCCTTGGCACATTGCCAAAGGTCTTTAAATTATTTACCTGCCTAGTCCTCCGCGTGAAGGCACCTCAGGCATTTCAGGTCTTTCAGGCCTTTCTATTGTCACATTGTTTTGCACAGCACCCGCATTCGGAGCCTTTTTTTCTGAAGCTGGTGTGTCAACTGCTGCATTTCCTTCTTGTCTGCCAGCCTGTTCAGCTTCACCTGCAGCATTTTGTTCCTCCAGGTCCGTATTTTCATCTGGTTCGCCATTTTCTTCGTCATTTTGTGCATTTGCCGCAGTTTCCTCAGCGCTCTCCCTGGCTTCCTCAGCGGTCTCCCTGCCTTCCTCAGCGCTCTCCCTGGCTTCCTCAGCGCTCTCCCTGGCTTCCTCAGCGGTCCCCCTGCCTTCGGAGCCCTTTGTCGCTGTGAAAATTGCCATCAAATCTCTGACCGGGGTCGCGATATATCCATCGGCTTCTTCCTGGCTTTCAATTGGTATGCCAAGCAAATTGGTAATAATATTATATTTACCAGGAGTCAAACCCCATCCTTTAGCTTGTTGTACCATTTCATAGCCCGTAACTCCAGCTGACACCTCTGCCTCTAAACCATTTTCCACGATTTCCTCTTCAACTGCGCCTTGCAGCTCTTCAGCTAAATGTTCAGCATGATCGTCGTTCCGTGCAGCAGCAGCAATTAAAATGCTTCCGCCTTCCTCATCAAAGTACCCGGCTTCTGCCAGGTTTGCAACAACCACGGAAATTGCATCCTCTATATCTTTATTTGTTAAATCAAGCTCTTCCAAAACTGCAGCCACACCTTCATGGAGGACTTCCACACCAATAACACGTTCAAATATGTTGACTTCCATCAATACGCTTGGATTAACGTCAATACTTACATAATAATAAGGGGTTAAGTATGCATATACTCCACCACTCATCAGCATGATAAACATTGCTGCCACTGCCACCATGGCACTGAAGCTTTTTTTACTTCGTACTGTCTTTTCTTTCAAATTCACCACGTCTCCAATCTTAAAATTACTGTTCTTCAGTTTCACGACTATTCCGTCGTCCTGCAACAACGCGGCATACCCGTTTTTAACCTCCACTACGACTGCTTTCATCGCTCGTCCTCCTCTCCGACATAGCTTAAATATTCCGAGAGATGTGGATAATCTCCATGGAGTATTTCAGCTGCTGCTATTATGTATTTACGATGGCGTTCTAAAATTTTTCGGGGTATCCCTGCATATTTTTCGATTATTTTAACAGGCAATTGTTTTGAGTTTCTCATTTCTTTAATTAACAATGGTTTGCCCACTAAAAAAACAATGGCTTTACCGCAGGCCGTTTTTGTTTTACCAGCTTTTGGAGAACATTCAGCTAAATCCATAAATGTAAAATCATAACTTTCAAAAACCTGGCTTATTGCTTCAATCTCCAACTTTAAATCATTATCATTATCCTCAACAATGGCGCTATCCTCAATCCAGCCAACCTGGACCTCTGTGCTGTATCTCCTTTGAACTCTGTAGTAGTCAACAAGGCTTCTGTGGATTATTAGCTCTGCAAAAGAAAGAAAGCTTCCTCTTGCATAGTCATATTTCTTTACCGCTTCAACAAAAGCAGACAATGCTATTGACCACTCATCGTCGCTTTTTGACACATAGCTCTTTGCTGTTTTAGAAGCACTTTTCAATATGAATAATTCATGCCGAGCAACAAATTCGTTAAGTATTTGCGAATCATTTGCCGCACTGACAGCCATTTGGTCAATCTCTCGCACTTTCTCACCCTCTATAAATTATAACACTCGTTAAATTCTTGGTTTTATGCAGAATCATCAGGCCACTTTTTGGCTGAGACCGAAATGGGTGATTGCTTTATCCCGAATATGTGGCCTGGTTGGCACGAAATACTCAACTTGGAAGTATTAAACCTCACGGTTGAACCGGGGCAGCCAGTAGCCCTTGCTGTAGTTTAAGCTGTGGTTTCATTGGTTTTTCTAAAAGAAGTGTGTAACGCAAAAGGCTCAGTCACGTTAATTATATACCAAATGCGCCGCTGTTTGATATAGTCAGATCAGGCGCTGGCGAAACAGTGCCGGCCCCGACCCGGCCAATCCCGATCTGGAAAGGCCGCATCTTGAGGGTCCGGTGGTGATCAGCCTTGTGCTTTACCGGTCAGCCAATATCCGGGCAGCCCGGTTTTTTGGTTATCGAAAGGGGTAAATTATTTATTGGACAAAACAAACAGCAAGACCCGGTTTACCGATCAGCTTCAAATTGTCAATTCCAATATCGGCGAGTTTGAGATTAAACAATTGATCAAGGAACACCTATCTGGCCTCGCTTGCCCGATCGATTCCTGGCTGGAAGATAATCTGTTCGACTCAGATATCCATTCGTTGAAGCATAAAAACCAGCCGATCGGCTATGCCGGCCCGGCTGGTAAGGTGCTGCAATTTTTCTATATTCGACCGCTCTATTTTCGCCATGCGCCGGATATCCTGGAAAAGCTGGCCAGAGAAAAGGCGATCAAGCGTGTTCTGGTCATGACTCAGGATTCGCTGCTTTGCGCCCTGATCGCCGAATGGGATTATGAAAAAGTGATGCAGGCCTGCTGGTTTAGCGACAGCGGCCGAGATGAAGTGCCGGGGGAAATGTTGCCGGGCACCCACTTCAGGACGGCAGCGCTGGCCGATATTTCTACGATACGTAAGGCGGCAGGCGGCGACTTTAAGAACCTGGAAGAGCGGATCGAAGCAGAAACGATCTTTATCCTCGAAGCAGATCCCGGGGCAGAAAGTGAAACAGATCTTGAAGCAGATCTTGATGCAGAACTTAACCCAGGCCAGGTGTTGCTTGGCTGCGGTATCATCGAAAAGAGCAAGATTTTCATGATGTCACATCGATTGGCATGTTTGTCAACCGGCTCACCGCCGAAAAGGGGCAGCGTGGATGATTCTGCTTGCTCTGAAGAAGCAGACCATTGAGCGCGGGGCAAGGCCCGTTGCCTGTTATTGGTAATATAATATTTTGTCGCGCATGAGTCTTGAATCGGCAGGGATGATCGCAACAGCGATCGGTTTCGAAGCGGTTCTTAAAGGGCGGGCTGTGCTGCCGCTGTGCACCGGTACCCCTCTGGGAGAGCTGGTTAAGGAAAGCTGATGAAAAGGGAATGCGATATACTGCTTTGCGACCTTGATGCCTTCTACGCCTCGGTCGAACAGCTCGGTCACCCAGAACTGCGAGGCAAGCCGGTGATTGTCGGCGGCGATCCCGCTGGGCGCAGCGTTGTTTCGACCTGTTCATACGAAGCCCGCCGGGTTGGCGTACGCACAGCAATGCCGATGAAGAAGGCCCTCGCCGGAGGAAGAGAAAGAAAAGAAACTTTTGGCGATCAAGGAACGACTTCAGCGTAAATACGGTTCAGAAGTGATTATCCACGGCAAATAGCTTGCCAGGAACCGCTATCGGAAATAGCCGCAAGCGCTGCAGGGGAAAAGTAGCGGGTAAACTTTCACGAAGCTTGTAAACTTTTAAAGGGTTGGCCAGATTACTGGTCAACAGGT